>NZ_JBDXMW010000002.1:0-287195 GCF_039939215.1 Marinomonas sp. 5E14-1
CTCTGGCTCTGGCTCTGGCTCTGGCTCTGGCTCTGGCTCTGGCTCTGGCTCTGGCTCTGGCTCTGGCTCTGGCTCTGGCTCTGGCTCTGGCTCAATAGTCTCTTGTGTTTCTAATTCTACTGACAACTCATCTGTTGATTCTAATATCGCTTTTTCAAGTTCTTCAACTGAAGCATCTAAAGAGGACAAGCCCTCTTCACTTAAACCGATCCTCTCTGTAACAGGCTCATCATTCGTTACATCATCTATATCTTGATCTGACAAAGCCTCATCAACTTCAATTGGTTGCTGTTCTGTTGTCGCTTCATGCAATAAATCATCAAGATACTTTTGAACCGCAACTTGAGGACCTATTAGCGTTTGTTCCTTATTCTTTGTTTCTTTCATAAATAATTACTACCCTGCTGGCTTCAGCAAAGAATCCACCAAACTCGTATACGCCTTTATGCCACGAGCATTCGGGTCTAAAGCCGATGGTGCTATGCCTGCTGTACTTGCATCTCTTAACTTGGTGTCAACAGGTATAACTGAATGCCAGACTAATTCTTCATATGTATCTTTTAAACTTCTCAAGCTTTTATTTGAAGCTTGAGTTCGTCGATCAAATAACGTGGGCACGATTAAAAAAGGAACAGGACGTTTTCTAGCACGGTTGATCATGGTGAGCGTTCTTACCATTCGCTCCAACCCTTTAATCGCCAGAAATTCAGTTTGCACAGGGATAACAAGTTGCTGACAAGCGGCTAGCGCATTGATCATCAAAACACCCAATACTGGCGGACTATCAATTAATACATAGTCATAATCGTCCCATAAAATAGCCAAAGTTTTTGAGATCACAAGTCCCATTCCACCTTGAGCTTGAGCGTGACGTTCTAACGTTGCTAAAGCGGTAGACGCAGGCAATAAAGATAAATTGGGATGTCCTGTTTCAAGAATCAAAGAAGCTGGAAGGTCTTCAGGTATTTTTCCTGTAGCCTGAAAAAGGTTATACGCACTATGCTCAATGGAGTCTGGGTCAAAACGAAAGTAGCTCGTCAGTGACCCGTGCGGATCTAAATCCACCATTAATACACGGTTGCCAGCATCTGCTAATACACCTGCCAAGGAAACAACTGTTGTCGTTTTTCCCACACCACCTTTTTGATTCGCCACCGCCCAAATGTGCACTCTGACTCCCCTGATATCCTATGCTGTTATTTTGCTTACGAATTCTTTGCAATCATATACAGTAACTAACTACTTAAACAAGTAATCATGAACATTATCAGCGTCATGCTTGCTAATTTGTATCACCACACGACGATTTTGCTGACGAGCTTCTTCGTTATTATTGTCGATTTTTGGGTTCTCACTGGAAAAACCAACTGGTGCAATCATTTCAGATTTAACACCTTGATAAATTAATTCATCCACCACAGAAGCAGAGCGCAAGCTAGATAAATGCCAATTAGAAACTAAATTCCTTGAGCTGACAGGCGTATCATCTGTGTTACCTTCAACTAAAACAACGGTGGGATATTCTTTCAGAATATTTGCGACTAAAATCAATAGAGCTACAGCTTCATTCGTTAAATCATATTCTCCCTGCCCAAAAACCAAACCAGAATTCAGCTCCAAACTCACCCAGTATGCAGACTCAGACACCGAAATTTGGCCGTCAGCATGCAATCCAGAAAACTGGTTTTCAACAACTTGAGATAATAGAGAATAAACTGCTGAGGAATGACTTTCCTCTATTGTCGGAATCACAGGGGGGATCGGTTTGGTTTCAACCACTTCAATATCTTTTGGTTCACCGATAATAGGTTCACCGATATTAATCGGCTTAACGGATTTTTGAACTGCTTCAAAAACACCATGCAACGTTTCTTTCAACCGCGGTTCATCTCCTGTATTTTTTGACGAAAGAGCGTATAAGGCTACAAAGAAAGCAAACAATAAGGTAATAAAGTCTGCATAGGATAATATCCATCGATCTCTGTTATCACCCTGTGATGACGTCACCTTAGCAACGACTCTACGACCTTTTAACTTCCGTTTTGGAGCATTACTCATAAGTGCTGAGCTCTAACTCTAGTCGATAAGGATGTTTGCCTGTTGCAATACCACAGATACCATCAATTAATAATTGATGGTAGAGAAGCTCTCGATCAGCGTAATCAGACAATTTCTTTGCGATAGGGAAAACCACTAGATTAGCAAAGCCTTGGCCGTACAGTGTAGAAACAAAGGCAACAGCAATACCATGCCCTAAGGCTTCAGGGCTATCCAGATTTGCCATCGCTTGAATTAAACCAAGGACAGAGCCCATAATCCCTAAAGTAGGCGCGTAGCCACCAATAGACTCAATAAAGGTTATGCTTTTCATGCGCTTATTATAAATGCGCGTAGCGTCATCATTAAGGCGACCCTCTAATAATTCAGGATCAGCGCCATCAATGGCCATCTGTAAAGCACGATTAGAAAAGTTGTTGCTAAATACTTCTATATCTGACTCTAACGCTAACAAGGAAAGTCGTCTCGCCTTATGAGCCAAACTATTAATTACAGCGCGAGAAGAATTAAAATCAAAAACAGGAGGAAATAGACTCCATTTTAAAAGAACACAAGCTCGAATGGCTTCATGAATGCTACTTTGAATAAGTGTAGCGCCAATGCTACCAACAATAACAATAATTGCAGAAGGAAGGTTTAATAGAAGAACTATTTCTCCTCCTCCTAACCAGTTAGCTAGAAAGACCGAACTAAAAGCGATTAATAGGCCCGCTAAAGTAACGAGATCCACTAGCTTACCTCTCGTGCAATACGCTCACCAATATGTTGTAGATCTATAATATCATCTGCCAAACCGGCTTTTTCGACAGCCATTGGCATACCATAAATAACACAGGAATCTTCGCTTTGAATCCAAACTCTAGAGCCTGTGTTCTTGAGCATACGAGTACCCTCTCGACCATCTGCTCCCATTCCTGTCATAACAACAGATAACACTTTACCTGGGTAACATTTTGAAGCGGAGCCGAAGGTAACATCTACAGATGGCTTATAATTAAGCCTTTCATCACCATCTAAGATCCGTACACATCCACCATTTCTAGGGTCTACCATCATTTGCTTCCCACCTGGAGCTAATAATGCAACACCGGCTTGTAGGCGATCTCCATCTTGAGCTTCTTTAACAGTAATTTGGCAAATATTATTTAATCGATCAGCAAAAGCACTCGTAAAAGCGGCTGGCATATGCTGAACCAATACTAGAGGAGCTGAGAAGTCTTTAGGCAACTTGCTCAACACAGTTTGCAAAGCCATTGGACCGCCAGTGGAGGTTCCAATAGCAACCAAACTAACTCGCTTTCTAACTCGCGGAATGATGACCCCACGATCTGTAACAATTGGCTTAGGGACTTCACGTGGAGCTAAAGCTTCAATAGGTACACGACCACCAGTTAAACGAGTTTTTGCTACAGCGAGGACTCGATCGACCAACGCTCGTTTGACTACAGCAGAATCACGAGAAATGTCCTCAAAATTCTTTGGCATAAAATCAACCGCGCCAGCCTCAAGCGCATCCAATGTAACCTTAGCACCTTCATGAGTTAACGATGAAAACATTAACACTGGAGTCGGTTTAATTTCCATAATGTTAGCAACTGCATCAATGCCATTAAGAACAGGCATTTCATAGTCCATAGTTACAACATCTGGCGATAAAGACTGTACTTTATCAATTGCCTCTTTTCCGTTATTCGCGGTACCTATTACAGTAAGGCGAGGGTCTGCTTCAAAAATTTCAACGAGACGACGACGAAAAAAACCGGAGTCATCTACAACTAGCACCTTTACAGGCATATTACATCCTCTAAATGGAAGTCATATTACTTTGATGCGTATGTTTTAAGCATACTAGGGACATCTAGAATCAAAGCAATACGACCATCACCTGTTATGGTTGCACCTGCAACACCAGCAGTACCTTGCAACATTTTACCTAGTGGTTTAATAACCACTTCTTCTTGACCAACTAATTGATCAACAACAAATCCCACTTCATTAATACCGACTTGCACAACAACAACATGAGCTTCCGAAGGTAAATCATCTTTTCCACTACCTTTGACTAACCAGCTCTTCAGATGGAAAATTGGCAATGTTTTACCACGAATAACAACCACTTGTTGCCCATCGACAATGTTGGTTTTTTTCAAGTCCAGATGAAAAATCTCATTCACACTCACAAGAGGGAAAGCAAAGGCTTGATCAGCCAATGTAACCATCAATGTCGGCATAATCGCAAGAGTTAACGGTACTTTGATAATGAAGCGTGAACCTTGCCCTAAAACAGATTTAATATCTAATGTACCATTGAGCTGAGATATTTTGGTTTTCACCACATCCATCCCAACACCACGACCAGAAACATCTGTAATTTCTACTTTTGTAGAAAAACCTGGCGCAAAAATCAGATTAAATGCTTCATCATCAGATAAACGATCAGCAGCATCCGTGTCCATTAAGCCTTTTTCTACAGCTTTACCTCTTAGGAAGTTGGGATCCATACCAGCACCATCATCATCGATGGATAGCAGAATATGATCACCCTCTTGCTCTGCAGATAAAATAACCGTTCCAACCCGAGGTTTGCCATTTGCTTCACGAACATCAGGCCCTTCAACACCATGGTCTACAGAGTTTCGCACCAAGTGAACAAGAGGGTCCGCTAACGCCTCAACTAGGTTTTTATCTAAATCTGTATCTTCACCACGTAGGACAAGGTTTACTTCTTTCTTCATATTTCGAGCAAGATCTCGAACTACTCGTGGGAAACGACCGAAAACCTTTTTAATTGGTTGCATTCGCGTCTTCATTACCGCGTTTTGCAAGTCACCTGTTACAACATCCAAATTTGATACTGCTTTACCCATCGATTCATCTTCGCTTTGAAGGCCCAATCGAACAAGACGGTTACGAACCAATACAAGCTCACCAACCATGTTCATAATGTCATCTAAGCGTTTAGTATCAACACGAACCGTTGCTTCCTGTGTAACAGGTGCATTAACAGTTTTTTCCTTAGTTTTTTCAGCATCAGCTTCTACAGGCTTCGCCTTAGTAGCTGGTTTAGGTGCTACAGGCTTTTCAGGCGCAGGCTTTGCCTTAGCTTTCGCCTTCTCTGGCTCTTTAGGCTTTTCTACTTTTTTCTCAGTTTCTTTTTTCTGACTTTGTAAAGTATCTAGGAGTGACTCAAACTCATCTTCCGTTATTAGATCACCTGAACCAGCAGGTACATCAGGGGAAGGCTCAGAACTTTCGTCTTTCTTAGTATCTTTAGAAGATGAATCCGTTTCGCCGTGAAGCTTATCCAACAAGGCTTCGAACTCACCTTCTGTAATTTCATCAGATGCAGCTGAATCTGGCTTTTCTTCAACCACTGGATCATCAGAAATACCTGGAGCACCGCTACCATGCAACTGATTCAGAAGCGTATCAAATTCATCTTCTGAGATGTCATCACTAGCATCAGTTTTAGGCTCATTATCAGAAGAAGCGTCAGTATCACCTAAAGCATCGAGTAAAGACTCAAATTCATCATCAGAAATATCAACTTCTTCACCCGAAGCATTAGAACTTTGATCTTCATCATCTAAATCAATTGTAGTGTCATCAGATTTGGCAGGTTCACTTGACTCTTCAACGCCTTCATCTTCATCCGCTCCAGCCAACTCTTCTTCAGTTGGAGGTGTAGCGTAGGCACTTAATGCCGAAATTAATTCAGGGGACGCTCGTTCAGGCTCACCACCTGAACGAACAGTATCGAACATTTCATTTACAGCATCGAGTGCTTGTAAAACAATGTCCATTAAATCAGAGTCTATTTTACGCTGACCATTCCTTAAAATATCAAAAACGTTTTCAGCGTAATGACAACAGTCAACCAAAGCAGTTAACTGTAGAAATCCTGCACCACCCTTTACCGTATGGAAACCACGGAATATTGCATTAAGCAATGCTTTATCATCAGGGTTCTGTTCTAAATCTACTAATTGTTCAGAAAGCTGCTCTAAGATCTCTCCAGCTTCTACCAAAAAATCCTGTAAAATTTCTTCATCGACTTCAAAACTCATCCTTAGCCCCTTCTAGAAACCAAGACTTGATAGCAAGTCGTCTACTTCGTCTTGACTATTCAATACTTCTGGGTTGTTTTGTTTATTAATAGCTGGGCCATGACCACGAGTATCATCGTGATCAGACTCTTTCTCTTGGTGCTCAATTCCGGAGATACTATCAACGCGTCCAGCAACAGCGACGAGATGTACTAATTTTTCTTCTACATCTCGAATTAAATCATTCACTCTAGCAATTACTTGACCGGTTAGATCTTGATAACCTTGCTCTAGAAGAATCGTGTTGAGGTTTGAATGCAAGGTTGTTGCGCTTTCATCAGCATATGCTAAAAACACATCAATTCGCTTGTACAAATCGCGAAACTCTTGTGGCGTCAAGTCTCTTTGAATTAGACGCCCCCAATCTTTACGCAACTCTTTAGCTCGGATTTGTAATTCACTGGCGACAGGAACACTACCATCCACCATATCCATGGTTTTGTTAGCGGCAGCACTGGTTGTTTCAATCACATAATTCAGTCGATCTGAAGCGTCTGTGATTTTGGTTGTGGCTTCACCTTCTCCTGACACCAAATCCATTGAATCAACCTGAAAATCACGAATGGCATCATGAAGACTTCGCGTCAAAAAACCCACTTCATTATAAAAGCTATTATGTCGAGCTTCACTTAACTCTTGGATTATTTTGATTGCACCATCAAAATCTCCGACTTCGATATGTTTTTGAAGCTCTACAGCACCATCTTTAACTAGGCTTTCAAATTCCACTAGTCCAGACCCCAATTCATTTGACATCCAAAATTCCTATTTCGCAGCGTCTATTCGTTCAAATATTTTCTCAATTTTTTCTTTCAAAGCGACGGCAGTAAAAGGCTTAACAACATAACCATTTACACCAGCTTGAGCAGCTGAAATAATTTGGTCACGCTTAGCTTCAGCCGTTACCATTAAAACAGGAATCGTTTTTAATTTTTCATCCGCTCTCACTGCTCGAAGTAACTCAATTCCTGTCATGCCCGGCATATTCCAATCCGTCACAAGGAAATCAATAGACCCAGCTTGAAGTATCGGCAGCGCTGTCGTTCCATCATCTGCTTCAACTGTATTGGTAAACCCTAAATCCCGTAACAAATTTTTGATGATTCGTCTCATTGTCGAGAAGTCATCAACAATTAGGATTTTCATATTTTTATCCAATGCAACCTCCACACCTTAAAGGTAATATTCCATAATACATAATTTAATCTCGCCAATTACTTAGTCGAGCTCGCAACCTCATAGCCGCTTGGCTATGTATCTGACTAACTCTTGATTCACTGACACCTAGTACAGCACCAATTTCTTTTAAATTCAGCTCTTCATTATAGTATAAAGATAATACTAATTTTTCCCTTTCTGGAAGATTTTCTATTTCTTTTGCTAATTCACTTTGAAAACCAACTTCTTCAACAAGTGAATAAGGAGAGTTTTCAAATTCAGACTCTGAGCTTTCCAAATTATTCGTGTCAGAATCCAACATTTCTTCATAACTAAACAACTGGGTCGACATAGAGGACTGTATCATCTCATGATATTCATCAATCCCTATTCCCATATGTGCAGCTATTTCAGTATCGCCTGCTTCACGACCAAGAGTCGCTTCTAATTCTTTAATGGCATTAGTGACTGCTCTACCATTTCTGCGCACAGAACGAGGTGCCCAATCAGATTTCCGAACTTCGTCCATCATAGAGCCACGAATGCGAATACCAGCATAGGTCTCAAAGCTGGCCCCTTTCGTCGATTCAAACCGTTTATAAGCTTCGATCAACCCCATCATACCAGCTTGAGTCAAGTCATCGACATCCACGCTATCAGGCAAACGAGCCAGTAAATGGTATGCGATTTTTTTTACTAAATACCCATATTGTTCGACAATCGCATCAATTGAAAGCGTCGCTTTTTTTGAGTATGTATTATATCCATTCTTGGTCTGCATAAAATATTCTAGGCAACCTTCACTATTTAAGTTAGTTGCGTCAACTAACTGTACTACATTGTTTGACGCAGCGCTTTCAGTAATAACATATTTTTACTAACTACCATACCTTTCTACCCGCCATATTTTAATGAGCCATATAGTTGACTATAATGTTCAGCCGTATAAACCGCTCGACTAATTAAATTATGCGCACGAGCAGGTTCAATATCATCAGGGATACGTTGGCCGTCGGCAATATAAACAACAGGTAAGCTTTCTTCGATTACCACACTAATGGCTTCTCCAAGAGAAGCAGATTCATCTAATTTACTTAAAACACAACCATCTAATTGAACTTGAGAGTAAATTTCAACAACAGTTTTTAATACTTGCCTTTGACTAGTGCAAGGCAAGACTAAAAGTTTCTTCAAGTTTTGTCTCGCACGTTTCATCATTAGAAGCTGACGTTCAAGGTTAGAATCCCTTGGATTCATACCAGCTGTATCAACAAGCACTAACGGGTAATCCGCATATTTTGCCAAAACGTCATTTAAATCTGAGTATTCACTTACCACCTCAACTGGAACATTTAAAATACGGCCAAATGTTTTTAATTGCTCATGCGCTGCAATTCGATAAGTATCCGTTGTTATTAAAACCACACCATCAGGGCCATATTTTAAAACATGCTGAGCCGCAATTTTACCAATAGAGGTGGTTTTACCTACGCCTGTTGGCCCCATAAAGGCAATACAACCTCGAAGCTCACTAGAGCTAGAACGTACAGGTATATAGTCTGCTAAATTCGCAAGCAATCGATTCCAATCGTCTTCTCGACCTTTTAGATCAATATCATCTATCAGTCTAGAAACAACAAAATCAGATAAACCTAACCCCTGTAGCTGTTGACGAGCTTTAATCTCAGCGGAACCAACCTTAGCATCCGCTCGGCCCTCTTCTTGCTGACGACGATCCAACATAACTCGAACATTTTTTAATTCCAGCTCCATTTCACGCATCTGCCGCTCATTATCAACATTGCGAATAGATAGTGTTTCTTCAACTTTAGGATCTGTCTTATCTTCTGATAGAGGCGGCATTTCAAAATAGTAAGAAGGCTTAGCCCGACTTTCACCATCAGACACAGACTCTTCTTTGGGAGGCTGTTTTTTAGCTTGCTCTATACGCTCTAGGTATTCAGAGCTTGGCGTGCGACGTTCAGGCAAGTGATTGGATACAGGACGTTTAGAGGACATATTAGAAGGGAGGGAACCGTCGTAATCCAAAGCGGCAACAATCTCTATCTCTCCGGTAGGAAGACGTTGATTTGATAAAATAACAGCATCAGGACCTACAGCATCGCGTACCTTTCGTATCGCTTGCCGCATGTCAGGAGCTCTAAACCGCCTAATTTGCATGAATAACTTAATCCTTCCAGTATATTTTTCTTACAAATCCATAGCTTACCCGAAAGATTCAAATAAATATAGATACTATTAATCTGTCAAATCATCAAACTTATTGCCCAATTACACCAACCACAGTAATACGTTTGTGATCTGGCACTTCTTGATATGAAAGCACAGACATATTTACCATACCGTAACGCATAAATCGCGCCAACATTGGCCTAATTGGAGCAGATACAATAAGAATCGGCGTATTTCCCATTACCTCTTGCTGCTCAGCAGACTGTTTCAAGGAATTTTGTAATTGCTCAGCCATTTGCGGCTCTAAAATAAGCGCTTCTTCATTTTTTATACCAGACTGCTGACTTTGCTGCACCGTTTGCATCAACATTTTTTCCAACTGAGGTTCTAATGTTAAAACAGGAATTTCCTCTATACCGTCAGCCAACGTCTGAATAATTAAACGAGACAAAGACGTTCGAACTGCGGCCGTCAATATCATAGGATCTTGAGTCTTAGGCTGCACCCCCATAATAGATTCAGCGATGGTCCGCATATCTCGAAGCGGCACACCTTCAATCAATAAGTTCTGTAACACTTTCAAAAGAACACTCAGTGGAATAGTGTTTGGGACTAATTCCTCCGCCAATTTTGGATTGTACTGTTTCAACAAGCTCAACAACTGCTGAACTTCATCATGACCAATTAGTTCATAGGCATGCTTATACATAATTTGGTTTATATGCGTCGCCACAACCGTACTAACATCAACTACTGTGTAACCGTAAGTCTGCGCTTGGTCTCTCTTTTTTGGATCGATCCATACAGCATCCAAACCAAATGATGGAT
The DNA here is from genome assembly GCF_039939215.1 of Marinomonas sp. 5E14-1. Taxonomy (NCBI): domain Bacteria; kingdom Pseudomonadati; phylum Pseudomonadota; class Gammaproteobacteria; order Oceanospirillales; family Oceanospirillaceae; genus Marinomonas; species Marinomonas sp. 5E14-1. The sequence goes on from NZ_JBDXMW010000002.1 coordinate 10,344, forward strand.
CTTTACCTGGCACACCATCAATCGTGCCAAACACCTGCCCAGGATCAATCGCCAAATCTTTATCCGGATGCACCTCCGCCTCAGCCAAACTCACTCCCATCAAGGTAACTCGATAAGCATTAGGCATTAAATCTAAGTTATCTCTAATGTGCACACTGGGAACCAAGAAACCCAAGTCCTGAGACAGCTTACGGCGCACACCTTTAATCCTTGCTAAAAGCTCTCCACCCTGACTTTTGTCTACCAATGGAATTAACCGATACCCCACCTCCAACCCAAGCATATCTACTGGAGCAACATCATCCCAACTTAAATCTTTTACTTCTGCAGGCATATTATCTGAAGTAGACTTATTCGCACTCCCTGCTTTTTGCTTCTGCTTAGACTTCTGCTTCTTACGGTATTCCATAAAGTACGCAAGACCACCCAAACAAGCAGCCAAAGCAAGAAAAGATAAGTGCGGCATTCCGGGCACAACACCCATAATAGTCATCACACCTGCAGCAACATATAAAGCCTTTGATGAGCCAAACATTTGCCGCATTATCTGCGACCCCATGTCTCCACTCTCATTAACTCGAGTTACCATTATCGCTGCCGCAGTAGACAACATAAGAGAAGGCAATTGTGCAACCAAACCATCACCGATAGTTAAAAGCGAGTAACGCTCAATCGCCTCAGCAAAAGAAAGATCATGTTGCGCCATACCAATGGACAAGCCACCAATAATATTAATACCAAGAATTAATAAACCGGCAATGGCATCACCTTTTACAAATTTGGAAGCACCATCCATAGAGCCATAAAACTCAGCTTCAGAAGCGATCTCAATCCGGCGCTCTTTAGCCTGCTCAGCATCAATCATGCCCGCATTCAAATCCGCATCAATCGCCATCTGCTTTCCTGGCATTGCATCCAAAGTGAAACGCGCACTCACCTCCGAAATACGCCCCGCACCTTTCGTTACAACTGCGAAGTTAATGATCATTAATATGGCAAAAACAACAAAACCGACAACATAGTTACCACCAATAACCACCTCACCGAAGGCTTGAATCACCTTCCCTGCCGCGTCACCACCTTCATGGCCATTCAGCAAAACCACTCGTGTTGAGGCCACGTTAAGCGCCAAACGCATCAAGGTTGAAACCAGCAAAACCGTAGGAAAAACAGCGAATTCGAGAGGGCGCATCGAATATATTGCGACCAAAAGTACAACGATGGCTAAGGCAATATTAAAAGTAAAAAGAACGTCCAACAAAAAAGCTGGGATAGGTAAAATCATCATCGCCAAAAGCGACAATAACAGAATAGGAATACCTAGATTTCCACTAAAAATACCCTGCACTTGCCCCGCAAGTCGATCACGGTCAAAATTCACACTAGATCCCTAATAGAAAAACAAAAAAGCATGATCAATTGCCATCCCACTTAAATTCGTCTGGCACATCCAAATTTGGCATACTCTCAGGCTTTGGCACCCCCATGCGAGAGTTACGCAATTGATACACATAAGCCAGCAATTGAGCTACTACTTTAAAAAGGCCTTGGGGAATTTCATCACCAATTTCTGTATGATGGTAAACAGCTCGAGCCAATTCTGGAGATTGTATCACAGGGATATCATAGTGATTGCCAACCTCACGAATTTTCAATGCAATAAAGTCACCACCTTTCGCAAGAAGCTTAGGCGCAGCACCACCAGCCTGATCGTATTTCAGTGCAACAGAAAAGTGAGTCGGGTTGGTAATAATTACGTCGGCTTGAGGAACATCTGCCATCATTCGACTCATTGCAGCTTGGCGCTGCATTTGACGTATTCGCCCACGAACCAAAGGATCACCTTCTTGTTGTTTAAATTCATCTTTAACTTCTTGCTTGGTCATTTTCAGCTTTTCTTTGTGCGACCAAATCTGAAAAGGCACATCTATAGCAGCTATTAAAACTAAAGCAAGAGATACAAAGATAAACGACCAAATAACAACATCGATGCCATGAGAAATCGCGAGCTGAATAGACTGAAAGGTCAAGCCTAGAGTTTCAGCCAAGAAATAGTTCAGCACAACTACTGAAATAAGCCCTACCAAGGACACTTTAGCAATAGACTTTAATAGCTCAACCAAAGACTGAGCAGAGAACATACGCTTCAAGCCAGCAATAGGGCTCAACTTACTTAATTTTGGCGTCAAAGGTTCCCAAGAAAAATTAAGACCACCTAAAGCAATACTGCCAATAATACCAGCTACAGCCAACACACTCATCAGCAGCAACATCGAATCCATCATAGCAACAACAGACTGATAGAGATGAAAAACCATTCGACTCAAATCAAATAAATCCTCTCGCGCCATGAGAAAATTGAAGTCGAACAAAGCTGCCAAATCACGAGCCAACAAGGTACCAGTGCCATAAATTGTTACCGCAGCCACAATCAACAACAAAGCAGAACTTAAGTCTTTCGACCTGGGCAAATTGCCTTTGTCGCGGGCATCCTGAAGCTTCTTACTACTGGCACTTTCCGTTTTTTCACTGCCGTCTTCGTTTTCAGCCATTTAACTGAATCCCCCATGTGCCTTTCATCCAATCCGTCACTTCTCTGAAAAAAAGCAAATAAATATCTAAGAAGTCTTCCAACATAACCCAGAAAAAGAAGAGAGAAAACAACATAATAACAGGAAAACCAAGCGCAAAAATATTCAACTGAGGCGAGGCTTTAGCAACGATACCAAATGATAAGTTAATCACCAACACAGCAATTGCCAACGGCATAACTATCAACAAAGCCTTTTCAAACATCCAACTGCCAAGCAATACCAATTGCCAATACTTTTGACTCTCAAAACCTCCACCAATCGGCCAGTAATTAAAGCTCTCAGCCAAATACTCTATCATGACCAAATGACCATCAGTCCCTAGAAAAGCCAATGCAACCATAGATAAATAATACTGACCTAACGTTGCCACCGAAATACCATTAGCAGGATCATTAGACATGGCAAAACCAAGACCAGCCTTCATTGCCGCCAACTGCCCAGCTAATGAAAACAATTGAAATAAGATCGTAATAACGAACCCCATGACAAAACCAATCACTAATTGCTCGGCAATCAGAACAATGTAAGCAGGCGATACGGGATCATAATCAGGAATATCGATTACTGGCGTTACAATAACAGCAACTAAGAAGGAAAAAGCCACACGAGCTCTGGCATTAACCAAACGACTACCAAACAAAGGTAGCGCCATAAAGAAAGCACCAATACGAAAAAAAGGCAGAAGAAAGCTGATCGTTAAATTCAGAAGCTCATCAGGATTAAGTTCTAACATTAGCCTATTATCATAGGTATATTAATAAACAAGTTGGTCGTAAAGTCTGTCAATTTCGTCAAAATCCACGGACCTAGGTGCATGATAACGAGAATAGTAACAATCAACCTCGGCAGGAAAGAGAGGGTTTGCTCATTAATCTGAGTCGCGGCCTGAAACACACTCACAATCAAACCAACCAATAAGCTTGGCACCATCACAACCCCAACAATTAAAACAATTAAATAAAAACCCTGCCCATATAAGTCTAACACCACCTGAGGGTTCATAATTTAAATCCCGAAGCTTGCAGCTAAAGTACCCATAATCATCGCCCAACCATCCACCATAACAAACAACATAATCTTAAATGGTAAGGAAATAATAACAGGAGACAGCATCATCATACCCATTGCCATCAAAACACTGGCCACAACCATATCCACAATAAGAAATGGGATAAAAATCATAAAACCAATTTGAAACGCCGTTTTCAATTCACTAGTCACAAACGCAGGCATCAAAATCGTAAAGGGCAAGGTCTCCATGGACTGAATTGTCCCTTCACGCCCTGCTAATTTCACAAAAAGCGCAATATCGTCTTCTCGTGTTTGAGCCAGCATAAAATCTCTAATAGGAGCGGAAGCTGCTTCGACTGCTTGCCCCGATGTTATTTCTTCGCTTAGATAAGGCTGCAAAGCCACCTCATTCACTTTATCCAAAGTGGGCGTCATAATAAATAAGGTAAGAAAAAGCGCCATACCGAGCATTATCTGGTTAGACGGTGTTTGCTGAAGACCTATTGCTTGCCTAAGAATCGCCAGAACAACAATAATTCGGGTAAATGAAGTCATCATCATTAGAGCCGCCGGCAAAAGCGTCAAGGCAGTCATGATGAATAAAATTTGCAGCGAAACCGTATAGTCCTGACTACCATCTGCGTTGGTCACCACTTTCACAGCAGGCAAGCCAACTTCAGCCAATGACACCCCTGGAATCAACAAGATCAGTAGCACTAGAAAACGAATCACCTTACACACCCTCATTAGGATCACTTCTTTCCCTGCTCACTTCTTCCATAACGGAAGCAAATGCCCCTTCTTTTAGAGGAAAGCTTTTTAAGTGAGAAATATTGTGTGCAGTGACACCAATCAGAATTCGCTCCCCCTCAACCTCAATAAGCATTAGTTTCTCTTTTGTACCAAGAGACTGAGCATTCACTATTTTGATATCCGATTGCCCAAACTTCATTTGAGCTAATTGAAAGCGCTTCATCACCCACAGACAAACAGGAATAAACGCGATAATAAAAACAAGAGAAACAACCATTTTCCATACAGACGAAGTCATAGAAATATCCTGCACTTCTGTTGCCTGTAAACAAGGAACGGCCATACTAAATATGGCCGCAATGAGATATCTACTAACAAAGAAGGAATTCAATAGCGCTACTTCAATCGTCTAATGCGCTCACTAGGGCTTACAACGTCGGTTAAGCGAATACCATATTTATCATTCACTACAACGACTTCCCCGTGCGCAATTAATGTTCCATTTACCAATACATCCAACGGCTCACCTGCAAAACGATCCAACTCAACAACAGAACCTTGGGTCAGCTGCATTAAATTACGAATGGCTATCTCTGTATTACCTAATTCCATAGAAAGGACCACAGGAATATCCATAATAAGATCGAGGTCAGAGCCTAAACCATTACCGGAAACCTGTGGACTGGAAAGTGTTTCTAATTGAACCGGCTCAGCGTCTTGCTCATTCATAGCCGACGCCCATTCATCTTCTAGGCCGTCACTTCCTTCTGTTTCACCAGCTTCCGACATTGCAGCGGCCCACTCGTCCGCTAAATCTTCATCCATTCCTGCTTGATCTGGAGATTCTTCTGCCATGTTATTTCGTTACCTTAGTCGGTTTAAAACTTTCAACCATTTGAACTGAGTAATGGTCATTACTAACACCTAACTTCCCTTTGAAAGTAGGCACATTATTCGCTCGAACCGTGACAAACTCGGGCATTTCTATCGGTATAATATCACCCGCCTTAAACTTCAACACGTCACCTAACGCAATCTTTCGCTTAGCAATATTAACGGACAAGTTAACATCAATATCTTTCACGTCTTGCTCAAGTGATTTACCCCAGCGGTCATCTTTTTCATCCACATCACTCTGTACACCTGCATCTAATAGCTCTCGCACAGGCTCAATCATTGCATATGGAAGAGTGATATGTAACTCACCACCTCCACCGTCCAATTCAATATGGAATGTTGAAACAACCACCACTTCACTTGGGCTAACAATATTCGCCATTGCTGGATTTACTTCTGAACTAATGTACTCTAAATCTAATTTTAGCACGGGCGCCCAAGCTTCCGTTAAATCGATAAACACTTGTTCCAACATAAGCTGAACAATACGAATTTCTGTTGGCGTAAACTCTCGCCCTTCGATTTTAGCGTGACGGCCGTCACCACCAAAAAAGTTGTCCACCAGTTTAAACACTAGCTTCGCATCTAATATAAATAACGCAGTGCTTCTTAAAGGCCTAAACTTAACCAAATTTAAACTAGTTGGTACGTACAATGTGTGAACGTATTCACCAAACTTCATAATCTGAAGACCACCGGACGATACGTCAGCAGTACGACGAAGCATGTTAAACAAACTAATCCGTGTATAACGAGCGAAGCGTTCGTTTATCATCTCCAATGTGGGCATGCGCCCACGAACAATCCGCTCTTGACTTGTGACGTCATAAGAAGCCACACCATTGGCATCTTTATTATCATCTTCTGAAGGCTTTTCATCAGCTCCATGCAAAAGAGCATCTATTTCATCCTGCGATAATAAATCTTGAGCGGACATAATTCTTACTGCATCACAAAGTTAGTGAATAAAACATTATCAATGCCACCTAAGCCAGTTTCCTGCTCAAGGATTCCATTGATCACATCAATCGAAGCTTGCTTCAAGGCTATTTTCCCTTGCTCTGTTTGTAGCTCAACAAATGACTGACTAGAGAAAAGTAAAACCAAACTATTTCGTATCAAAGGCATATGAAGCGTTACAGCATCTATTTGCTTAGTTCTTTTTGACTTTACTGTCATACTTAACTGCACATAACGCTGCCTACCATCAACCATAAAATCAATTGTAAAAGCTGGGTCTAGTGATAAATATATAGAAGGCGCTTTGGCTAGCATTTCTTCTTCGGACATCTCTGGCTCGCCACTTCCACTAAACAGTAAAAAATATGCAGCCGCTCCTCCACCCAACAAAACAATAAGAGCAATAATAATAATCAGCTTTTTCTTGCCCCCTGACTTTTCATTTTCGCCACCAATATCTAATCCGTCGTCATCAGCCATCTTTACAAACCTTAGATATATTAAATTCTGCTCATTAAACACACAGAATGCGTTTCATTTATTTAAAGCACTCTATTCTACAAAGAATCAAACACAGTACCATCAATTTATTTGCACTTTAAGCGTAATAGTCGACACCTGTTGCGGTAACATAAGACATATTTCTTGAAATAAGTTCGTCGTCTATTTCTTCCTGAGCTGCAAGCTCAGTTTGATTAGAAGTACTATCTTGTTCGGAATCTCTTCGCATACCGGAGGTATCTTGCTGAGAAACATCAACATCGGCACGACTCAAATCCATACCTTGCTGAGCCAGCATATCTCGCAGGCGGTTCATTTGACCTTCTAATAGTTCTCTCGCTTGGGGTGTAGCTGCAATAAAGCTCACTTGCGTATTGGAATCATTATCGACTGATATTTTAACCGTCAAACTACCTAGCTCTGGTGGATCCAATCTAATATGAGCAGTATGCCCCCCGTCACGAGCAACCCAAGCCACTTTCTGACTCATTTCACTTGCCCAACTTGGATGCTGAGGCGGGACATTCATTGTTAAATTTGCTTGAGGCGCAATAGTCGAAACAGCCCCAGTCGATACAGCACGCACAGAACTTGTCGAATTATTTAAATTGCTGACACCTTCTTCAATTACTTTACCATCAATCTGCCCAGACATTCGACTAAACATAGCTTCTTGCTCTTTTTTACGCAGCTCAACTGGCTCATCAATTAGGATCAAGTCATCAAGCAGCAGAGTATCAGAGGAATCTGTTAAGTCTGCATCTGTGAGATCAAAACCTTCTGTTCCAAGTTCTGGATCCCCATCCAATGAAACACTTGCTGGTGCTGCTCCGCGCCCCAAGCTAGCACCTAGTAGTGCAGGAGCGGCCAGACTTTCTTGACTTCTTTCACCAGTTGCAGAGCTTGTACGTGCATTCATTTGAGACAAAACCCAAGACAATTGACTATCATCTTCAAGAGGCAATTCAACTTCCAGCCCTTCTGAGTCACCCCAAACTAACTCATTATCTTTATTTACAGGCTTAACACCCTGAGATAAAGGTGTTAGAACCAGTTTTTCCGGATCAAGAGCCTCAACTGGTTTCTCACTTTGCGATAAAAAAACAGAAGCCTGTACAGGCTCACCTTTCTGTAAGTCTGCCTTAAAATCACTTCCTTCTATATTCTGGAAGTTTGATAGATCCAAGTCCGTTCTTGGAAGATCAGAGAGTTGCATCTCCTCTAAATCACTGACTTGAGTTTCTACAATATCGATATGAGCATCCATATCAATTAACACTTTTTCATCAAGTACTTCTTTGGCCCCAGCCTCTAACTCAAGTGAACTTAAAGATGACAAAGATGAAGGTTCAACTTCCAACTCAAGTGAACTTAAAGATGACAAAGATGAAGGTTCAACTTCCAACTCAAATAAACTTAAAGATGACAAAGATGCAGGCTCAACTTCTTTTTCAGAATCATTCAATTTAGTAGGAGAAACATCGCCTTCTGGCTGCAAAACTTTGCCGTCTTCTTTTGCTACAACAGCACCAGAAGAACCTTCTTTCAAAGCAACCTCAGATTGCTCAATAGGTTTTGTTGCTGCATGACTTTCATCGGATAAAGCGTACTCTTTGAGAGCTTGCTTATCTGCGAGCCTTTCATTTTCGGGGTCAAACGCTACTTTTGCTTTTTTGAAGTCATCTTCAAAAGCCGCTCCGTTATCTGAAGCTAGTAGAGGTGATTTTGAGGTTTTTGGCAATACACCTGATGACAAAGATAACATCGTATTTGAATCTGTTCGCATAATTTCCTCCAACTATAAAAGAGACTATGCAATAGCAAGGCCAACCTGACGTTACACCTCTATGCTCCAGTGGTAGTGGGCAGATACAGCTCGACCACCTTTCGAAAACTCAAGTTTCTGACAGAGTTGATCTAACAAGGCAAGTCCACGGTTATAGAGTAGCTCTGTATTCGAAATGTCGTAATTCAACCTTGAAAAGTCGAACCCCTCACCGCTATCTTCAACATACAAAGTAAGAACACGGTCATTTTTATCTGACGCAACCTTCACTGATATTTTAACAAACCCTTCTTTCAATGCTGCCAAATTGCGTTCTCTCTCTTCATAATAAAGAGAGAAACCATCACTAGAATGCTTTTTTGTTGAGCTTAATTTTAAAACACCATGCTCAAGTGCATTAGAATACAGCTCAGAAAGTATCATAAAAATTTGACCGGAATAACGGCTCAACCCAGGAACTGTCGTAATAATTTGCAAAACATAAGGCAAAGGGTCTGTATTACGAAGAGAATCCGCATTCAAAACATACTCAAATGAAAAATCGGCTGGCGCCTCATCGTGACTTTGAGGCGTATCATAAATAAGTGAATCTATACCAATATTTGAATCTAAGCGAACACCAAGACATGAAATATCATCATGCGGGTTATCCAATACACCCTCTTTATGTAACTGACTCGAAAGCCAATTCATTGAATCAGAAGCCTGAACTTCTCCATCATAAAGGGGCTGAAGTACAGAATTACAAAACATATTGCCAGCAGAATCGAATGCCTCATAAACACCGTCAGAAAAAGCCAACAAACGATCACCAGGAACAAAAGAAGCCAGATCAATTTGACACTCAAACACATCGGGCGAAAGAACACCCAGAGGTAGGTTTTTAGACGTCAGCCTTTTCGGAACTTGTGCATTCTCAGAGAAAAATAGCAAGTCAGGCAAACCACCATTCCAAACTTCAATGCTTTTGTTATTGACTTTAATATCAATGAAAGCAGCACTACAAAACACATTCGATGGCAATACACTTTTTAAGCGTGCGTTGATTTCAGGAATAATCTGGCGCATCAAAAAGCCTTTCTTCGTCCAATCGAAAAAGATATCAGCAAGAGGCAAAGCTCCGATCGCTGCAGACAAACCATGACCAGTAAAATCACCTAACAACAAATGCATCCCACCATTTGGCTTATAAGCGGCCAAAATAACATCACCGTTAAATGTGTTTGTACCATAATGAATAATAGACAGCGCAGCGTCTTTTAAGTAATTAGAGTTTGTTATGTTTTCATATACAACTTTGGCGACCTCTTGTTCATGAAGCAGTTTTTCATTGTAATGCGCTAACTCATCACGCTGCTCTTCAAGCGTTTTTTGCATTACCAACAATCGAACAATAGCATTCAGCTTTGCTGTAATGAGGGCTGGACTATAAGGTTTAGAGATGAAATCGGTACCACCGATATTCAAACAATTAGACAGTGCAACCGGATCAGCCACACCAGATAAGAAAACGATGGGAACAAATTTATCACCCGCCATCTCTTGAATCTCTAAGGCAACCTCCCAACCATTCTTATGGGGCATTTTAATGTCTAAACACACCAACTGAATTGCCTCTGGATCGAATTTATCAACGGCATCTTGCCCATCGACAGCCACAATAACATTATGTCCGAACTGGTTTAAAATAGCCTTTAATAAAACCCTATCCGTTGGGTTGTCATCCACCACCAAGATGGTTAAAAATTGCTCCATAAAAGCTACTCAGCAATTTCAAAAAGGCGATGAAAGTTTGCAATTTTCAAAATATCCACAACCGCTCCCTTTGCATTAATCAAACGCACACACCCTTGATCACCACCAGCATGATCTCTGAGTAAGAGCAGCATACCAAGCGCAGAACTGTCCAAGTAATCTACCTTAGCCAAATCCACATCGTAGGAATTAACATTTTCAGTTACCGCGAATGCCTCTTTGAACATTTTGAGGTAAGTGTAATCGAAACGACCTTTTACGTGGATTTTTAAACGCCCCGCATTTTCATCAAAAAAACTTTCAACCACAACTTATACCTCGAGTTACAATTAGACCTATAGATCATCATAATCATTAGATAGTCTATAAGACTCATCCTCTAATGCATTAGCAGGCATTTTCGTGATTAACTCATGAAGTTTTTCAATAATTTCGTTAACAGATTCTCTCGCTCTATCCAACCTTGCCAAACCAACACTTCGGTCAGTCCCTAACAAAGACAGAGTAGAATCGAGCGTTGCTTTCATACCTTCAATTTGGTTTTGAACCTTACTAATATCGTGTTCTAAATCTACAGAAAACCTACGGCGAACTTTTTCGCTTTCACCCTCTGTCGCAGACAGGCTATATAAAACGCCAGATCTAACCTCATTTAAGCAACGATCAACATCAGCCAACAAAAAAGCGTCCGAGGACAAATCTTTTTCGACCAAGGCTAAACGTTGAAGCACCAATTCATAACCAAGTATCAACGAATCTCGAATTTGCCCGGACAACCAAGCTATTTCATTGAGTCCGACTTCAACCTTATCTGAAGGTTCAGCCGTCACGACAACGTCATTATTACTCATTACATTGTGGTTGCTTTTTTCGTCAATTAGGGATGCTATTTGTTGTAGTTTAGTAATTTTTCCAAATGGCTTTGTGTGCAAACACACATTTTCGACACTATCAAAAAGCGTAGTGACATTTTGACGTACGACTTCTAAAGACTGGGAAAATGTCATATAAGGAGATTCCGCTCTTAAAACTCGAACAGGGACATCCCATACGTCTTGCTCCATCAACTTTAAGCTATGATGCAATACTTGAAGCTCTGACAATTCAGATTTTGGCTGAATCGATATAATACAAGATTGATTACTTTTTTCTGATTCGGAATCCATTTCAAGCTCTAGACGCTGAACTTTTAAGCCGTACATTCCATCAGACAACTTCAATGTTAAATCCTCATCTTGCATAAGGATAGAATCAAGCACTCGCTCACCTACTGCTTCATCCAGACCAGAATCTATCCCCAACACAGATTCAAACAGAGTAATATTTTTAAACCACAACCCCTCAGCACCAGCGCTTAACCATGTGATATCGCCTTCTTTATTGGTAATAAAAAAAGCATCATTTACCTTCGATAAAGCAGCATCCACAATAGATAAATACTCTTCTTTATCATTAAGGTCATAACTTTTAGAAACCAATTCGTTATCAATCACATGACTTAAATCTGTCAATTCATCAACCAGATTACGAGGAGGATAAATCGCAGCATGACCGTGCTTATGGTGGTCTAAGGTACAATGCACACCGGCAAAACCTGAGCGTAGCTGACGGACAAAGTCGGTAGCCGACAAAATAGCAACAAGAGCAAGCAGCACAAAAGCAGCCACCATCCACCAAATTAACTGCTCCATAAACACTTTCTGCTGATAACCTGACTCTAAGTGAACTTTCAACAAAGCATTATTCAGCTCTTCTAAAACAGCCAAAGCTTCATAAATAGAGGCTTTGTTTTCTTGCGTTAATAAGAAGTCAGCTTGATTCTCTAGGTTCAATTCATCCAATAAAGCCAACGATCCCGAAACGTCAACGGCAGAATACAAACCAAAATCTAAAACCCCCTGCTCTATCGAATCATATTCACTTATTAGAATCTGTTGAAGCTGCTCTGAAGAAGAACCAACCTCAGCTACAAAACCGTTCTCCTCCGATAGCAGCAGTTCATACCAATACTCTTTGGCACTATAAGTAACATCCAAAAACGCGTAAATTTCTTTCTGCTGATTATTCTGCTCATTCAGCTTCATATCAATGTGGAAATACAATCCAGACAAAGCCAGCAGCGCAATAAATATAAAACTCACAATATTTTTTTGTAAGCGCCCAACAAGCTCTTTTCTTGGGTATTTAGAGGACAATGTATATGGTGTACTCATAATTAACAGTCACTTTTCAGAGGTAATGAAGATGGCCACAACCCGTCAATAGAGGATAAAAGGTTTGCCTTATCAATAATGACAACACCACTCTGTGTTGAAGTAATAAAATTCTTTTGGCCGCCTGAATACATTTTATTTAGATCGTTCATATCTTATAATATTTTACTCCATTGACAGGATTATAGCGGTCAAACAGTCGTACCATCCATCCAATCAAGAATAGCAGAAAATGCACATCTCTCTGCTCTATCAAGCGAAAAATCACCAATTTAATCGGCAGCCATGATTCACTCTCAAAACCTAAATAGAAAAAAGGCGTTCGATAAAAGCCTAGAGCTGACACAAGATCCACCTCAATCATATAATATTAGCAAAAGCACACTCTACATAATAACCATCTTTAGGCTCAGACTTAAGCAAACTATTAGTAACCAAAGAATAAGAAAACCGTCTTATGTCTATCAACCAAGACTCTATATACGGCAATCCACCTTGCCCTAGCCAAATATTTTTGGTCCAAAACTTTTGCACGTTAAACAAAGAGCAAACACCCTCAACTTCCTGAACCTTACAGTAAAGCAAAGCGAAACATTGTCCTATTTGCCCCCTCTTAATCGCTTCGTTTTAATACAAAAAAGGTAAATAATCACGCTCTAAAAACAAGGTAAACTAAACGTCTCACAACGACCAACAATCTCATAAAAAACACCACCGTACCGTATAGGTAAAACAACATCATCTTTTTCATCTTCGTATAGTCGAGCATCTATACTATTAACAATAGGAGCCAACAGACTGACCTTTTTTATACTTATTGTTTACGATGTAAACAATAAGCCAAATACTCGCCAACTAAAAATTTAGGCATTTCTGAACTTAGAACAGCACTATAATCAGAATATGTAACATCTGCTTTTCCATCACTATTCAAAGAACATAAAAAAGCCCAAACAGGACGATCGAGAAATAAACAGGAGAAAGCTGCAAAACTCTATCTAAACCAAACTGAAGCCCAACAAACACTTGAAGCGGGCATCAGTAGCCGATAAAAAGACAACATGATAGTCAGAAGAATAAGGAGAACCAGACAACAAAAGACCGTCTACAGCGGCAAAAAAGGTGAATCGAGATTGAAAACTTCTTAAAAATCATTAAGTTGAGCTTCTAATTGAAAAAATCAAGGAAGCGTCAAAATATTCTAAACCAACCTGAGACATACAAGCATATTCATAAAATGCAGCTTTCACACCAGTAATAAACGAGCACCTATCAATAAAGCCGTTACCCAGACATGGCGTGTTTTGTATTAAAAATAACTAAGAGCGATCTAAGAAACGGCGCATCGCAAACTCATCACTTTGACGCTGCTCTTGCTTCACCTCGACCATTAACTCAGCCTTATGATTTTTCTCTTTCAACCAGTCCATGCTTTTTGTATTGGCTCTTGCTTGCAACCAACCACGCATGCTCATATCAGCTTGCTGTTCAGCACGACCAATGGTCGCTTCTTGCTGTAAAATGGCCTGTTGAACACGGTCAACAAAGTGTTGATAGTTAGTGGTTAAATAAGCACCTAAGCCGAGTAAGTTCCGCTCTGATTCATATTGACCTGCGTATTCTTTTAGCTCATCTAGCTTTTGTACGTCTTGCTCAACTTTTGCCTTATCACGAGCTAATTGCTGAGCCGCAGCATCTTCTTTACGTTTTGCAAGATCCACCAAAATTTGCATACGATGCGACTTCTTCATGCTCATAATCCATCAAATGATTGACTAAATAGTAGACCGCTTTAAGCGCTTTCGTCTACTGCTCTTTCGTCATAGCGGTAACTAAAGCTTCTAAACTCTGGTCTATAGTAAAACTCTCAGTCAAAGTTTGCTGAAGGAAGCTCCGTATTTCAGGCATCTGGATAATGGCCTGATCTAAATCAGGATCACTTCCTTTCGCATATGCCCCAACCGAAATTAAATCTTGATTCTGCTGGAACTTAGAATAAAGCTGCTTAACTCTCATTGCGCCATACAGGTGATCTTCACTGACTATTTGAGGCATAGCACGAGAAATAGATGCCTCTATATCAATCGCTGGATAATGCCCTTCTTCAGCTAAACGACGGGAAAGAACAATGTGTCCATCAAGAATAGCGCGAGAAGCATCGGCAATAGGGTCTTGTTGATCGTCACCTTCAGTTAATACTGTATAAAAAGCGGTAACAGAGCCGCTTCCGTCACGCCCATTACCGGCTCGCTCAACAAGTTGAGGCAACTTTGAAAATACGGAAGGTGGATAGCCTTTCGTGGCTGGAGGCTCTCCTACAGACAGTGCTATTTCACGCTGCGCCTGCGCATAACGAGTCAGAGAATCCATAAGCAAAAGTACATTTTTACCTTGATCTCGGTAGTATTCAGCAATACGCGTTGCCAACATTGCTGCACGCAAGCGCATCAATGCAGAATCATCGGCTGGTGAAGCGACAACAACAGAACGCGCTAAACCTTCTTCACCTAAGATCTGATCGATAAATTCTTTCACTTCTCGACCACGCTCGCCAATTAGGCCAACAACCGTAACATCCGCTTCGGTAAAGCGTGTCATCATGCCCAGAAGCATACTTTTACCAACGCCACTACCAGCAAAAAGCCCCAAACGCTGTCCTTTGCCAACTGTCAGCAAACTGTTAATGGTTTTAATACCAACATCTAACGGTTCATGAATAGGTTTACGCTGAAGTGGGTTAATAACATCGCCATGCAAGCTAACAGCATCTGAAGTTTTTATTGGCCCTTTTCCATCCAGAGGTTTACCTAAGCCATTCACAACTCGTCCTAACAGTTCATCCCCAACGGGCATTTTACTGTCTTCTAGTAGCGGCCGGACTCGGGCTCCAGGAGAAATACCTTCAATCGCTTCAGTTGGCATGAGATAGGTTAAATCGCCTGTAAAACCGACAACCTCGGACTCAACCCAGCGATTCCGACCAACTTGAACAGAGCAGCGATCACCAAGCGCGACAACACACCCAACAGCCTCCATAGTAAGACCGATCATACGAGTCACTTTACCTTCTCGTTGAGGCAATAGCGGATCTATTGAAACACTATTCAGTTTGCTTAAACGCTCGGCTAAAGTAGACACAATTAATTATTTTCAGATAGGGAAAGTTGGCGAAGTTCATCAAACACAGATTCTAAACGCTGCTCCACTCGGCCATCTATATGAAAAGTTTTAGAGTCAACAACGAAGCTTCCACTGATTAAGGTGTCATCTATATCAATCTGACAAGTCAGTCGTTCTTTAACACCTAAAGAGTCGAGAGCCGAAACGTCATCTGGATGCAAAAGAATGCGAATGCGCCCTTCGTACTCTCCGATTTCATCAAATACACGTGATAACTGTTCTTTTAGAGTCTGATGACCATCTTGACTTAACTTTGAAAGACATACATTTTCTATCATTCTCTCCATAGATTGATATAACAAGGCTTCAACCGCACCGCGACTGTCTTCTAGTGGTCGAGTGATTTCCTTAACAAGTTCAGCCAAAAGAATCTCAGCAGAAGCGAATTGAGATTGCGCATCAAGCTTAGCTTTGTCTCTTCCTTCCTCAATGCCAACAGTCAAGCCCTCTTCATGGCCTTTTTCAAAACCATTCACTTCTCCCTTGGAGAAACCGTCATCATAGCCTTTTTGATGACCTTCCTCTTCACCTTGAATAAAACCTTCCTCATAAGCGGCGGAACGGATTTCTTCTAATTGAGAGGCAGTTAAAGGCTCGTACACCAGAGAGTCTTGATCAACTTCTTCTGTCATTACAACAGCGTCTTTTTGCACTAAGATCGCAGGTCCAGAATTCACTGGAGCATCATGATCTAGATGAGGCAGTTCCCATCGCTCATAAGCGGTTAGTTTACGCTCAGGCTTATCATTATCTTGATCCGACATAAGCTAACTAAACCATCTTCTCGCCACCGCCACCTAGAGCAATTTCTCCGTTATCTGCAAGGCGTCTGGCAACAGCTAATATTTCTTTTTGAGCGACCTCAACTTCACTAACACGAACAGGACCTTTGGATTCCAAATCGTCTTTCAGCATATCGGCAGCACGAGAAGACATATTTTTGAAAATTTTCTCTTGCATATCTGGGTCTGCTCCCTTCAATGCTAAAATCAATGTTTCCGACTCTACTTCACGAAGAATAACCTGAATACCACGATCATCAACTTCTGATAAGTTATCAAATACAAACATCAAATCTTGAATTGTATTAGCTAAATCTTCATCAACATCTCGGATAGACTCCATGAGCTCAGACTCTACTGTACTATCAATAAAGTTCATAATATTGGCTGCTGTGCGAATACCACCAATAGTGGTAGATTGAGTAGATTGATTACCAGAGAACTGACGCTCCAGTATATCATTCAACTCCTTCAATGCTGCTGGCTGAACCGTTTCTAGGGCAGAAACACGCAACACAATATCTAAACGAACGCGTTCATCAAAGTTTGCTAAGATGTCCGCTGCTTGATCTGGATCTAGATAGGAAATAACAATAGCTTGAATCTGAGGGTGCTCATAACGAATCACATCAGCGACAGCGCGAGACTCCATCCACTTTAGAGTATCCAAACCTGTGGTGTTCCCGCCCAATAAAATCCTGTCTATTAAACTACCTGCTTTTTCTTCACCAAGAGCCTCTCTTAACATGTTCCGAATATAGCCATCGGCCCCTAACCCTAAACCGGTTTGATCTCCTACTAACACTAGAAAATCATCTAAAACTTTTTCGACTTGATGCCGCTGCACATTAGCCAATTGCGACATGGTCTGACCTATTTTTTGAACTTCTTTTGGCCCCATATGCTTCAGAATTTGTGCAGCGTCAGATTCACCTAACGACATAAGAAGCACTGCCGCTTTTTCAACTGAACTTAATTCGCCTTGACCTGTACTACTCATTTATTTTTCCATAACCCATTGTTTAACAACTTGCGCCACACGCTCCGGTTCTTCCGCTATCAAACCGCGGATTGCGTTTAGCTGTCGTTCAATTTTTTCAGGAGAGCCTGGCACTAATATGTCTTCTGCACTAACCAAGGATACCTGATCATCAGCAATTTCGTCTGTTTCGTCAGAGAAAATAGCCGCTTCCGTATCATCTGCCACAGCGATTTTATTCTGTTCGTTAAGCGCTTTCAGAATTGGGCGGACCACAACCAATAAAAGTATTAAAATAAATATTCCAACCAATGTCGGTTGCAATAGGTTCAAGAACCAAGTTTGTTGATAGAAAGGAATTTCTGTTTCTGGTTCAACTGGGTCAGGCACTGCAAAAGGTGAGTTAATCACACTAACACTGTCACCACGAGAAGGATCATAACCAACTGCATCTCGGACCAATAAAGTTAAACGCCCCAACTCATCATCACTCCAAGGAGTACGAATTAAAGCGGATGCTTCAGAATCTAGACTCACCAAATCATCAACTACAACCGCAACCGATAATCGTCTAACCGTTCCCTGTTGACGCTTGGTGTAACTAATACTTCTGTCTAACTCAAAGTTACGCGTTGTTTCTTCACGAGATTGAGCATTGGCCGGATTACTTCCGCCAATAGGTGCGCCATTTTCATCTACAGCTTCTGGAATAGACACAGCACCAGGAGGCTGATTCGTTAAAGCACCAGGAATACCGCTGGTATTCGCACCATTACGATTCTCTCTTAATGTTTGTTCGCTACGCAAAGCCAGCAAATCAGGGTTATATTGCTCATCTGTCTTCTCAATTGCAGTGAAGTCAACATCGGCAGACACTTCGGCCTTAAAACGCCCTTGACCAATCACAGGACCAAGTATGTTATTAACACGCTGTAGAAGAACATCTTCCACTCTACGAGTGTATTCAAACTGCTTACCTGCAACAGACAGTTCCGAATCAACATCTTTCTCTGTTAATAAAGTACCACGCTGATCCACAACCGTGACATCTTTATCACTCAGTTGCGAGATACTAGAAGCAACAAGATTAACAATTGCTTCGACCTGACTTCGATCTAAACGCCTTCCAGGGTAAAGCTCTAAAAATACAGAGGCAGAAGGCTTACGAGTATCTCGAACAAACACAGATTCTTTAGGGATAGCCAAGTGCACACGAGCACTTTTGATACTTTGAAGACTGGTAATTGTACGGCTTAGCTCCCCTTCTAAACCTCGTCGATACCGAGTGGTTTCAACGAACTGGGAAGTCCCTAAACTTTGCTCTTGATCCATAATTTCCATGCCAACAATGTTGTCGGAAACGATACCTGAACCAGCTAATTTAAGACGTGCTTGATGGTAGAAATCAGATTCAACGAGTAAAGCACCCGTGTTTTCATCTAACTTGAAAGGAATATTATTTGTACTGAGAAGCTCAACGATTTGATCTGCATTGTAATCAGTAATACTACTTAAGACTGGCTTGTACTCTGGACCGTTACTCCAAAGAACCGCCGATAAACCTATTGCTATAGAGGCCGCCAATCCGACCATTAATGCAAGCTGACGAATCACTGTCAGCTTATTAAAGCCTGTAACCAACTCTAAATAGAGTTTTTGTTCTGACTGTTCTGCAGGGACATTATCCATTAAAAAGCGCCAAGCGGTTTATAAATGCCTATATCGGCATATTCATGATTTTTTCGTACGCATCGACAAGTTTATTACGCACCTGCGTCATAGCTTCAAATGACACACTTGATTTTTGCAGGCCAATCATAACTTGAGGCAAATCAACCCCTTCGTCACCACGTTCATACGATTGAGCTAACTGGGTTGCATCTTTTTGCAGTGTGTTCACATTGTTCACTGCGTTTTTTAGCATCTCAGCAAAATCAGCACGTTCTACTGCCTGAACCCCTTCGACCTCACCAACATTTGCAATATTAGAGGCAGGAGAATTCGGCGCACGAACTTGCGATTGCATTTCCCGCATTTGGGACAACACTTGATTAATGTCTGGTCGACCAGTAACCATGCTACTCACCTAAAAAACTACATCTACACAATTTAACACAGATTCGTTCAACTTTTATGATTAGTTAAGCTTAGCATAAAGTTAATTGAAACAAGATACAAAAATCAATCCACGTCTATGCCGCTTTCGCGCATTTTTGCAATTTTATAACGCAAGGTTCGAGGACTAATGCCCAGCTTGTCAGCAACCACCTTACGCTTACCGTTTGCATCAATTAAAGCTTGAGCAATAATACGAAATTCGTGCTGTTGTACACCTTTACCCAGAATAGAAGCAACGCTGTCTTTTTCTTCCTCAACTTCTGGGCTAGAAGGCGACAAACTCATCATATCAAAAGCGATGTGCTCCTCACTAATTTGGGCATTTGGGCTCAATATAAGCGCACGCTGGATGACGTTATCAAGTTCTCGCACATTGCCAGGCCAGGGATGTGACTCTAATTTGCTCTGCGCCGATGGTTTAAAAGCCGCTGACGCAATACGCATCTTAGCGGCATGCTTAGCTAACAAATGCTGCGCAATGGGTAGTATGTCTCCCTTACGCTCACGAATTGGCGACCAACGAAGAGGAAAAACATTCAATCGATAATATAGATCTTCCCTAAAACCACCTTCACGCACGTAATCTGCTAAGTCTCGGTTTGTGGTAGCAAGAATACGGACATCAAGAGGAATCGCTTTTTTTCCACCTAAACGCTCCACTTCCTGCTCTTGCAAAACCCGTAACAGCTTAGCCTGCAAGCCAACATCCATTTCAGTAATTTCATCTAGCAGCAAAGTACCGCCATTGGCTTGCTCAAATTTACCTGCTTGTGAAGAAACCGCTCCGGTGTAAGCGCCTTTTTCATAACCAAACAAGATTGCTTCCAGCATATTTTCAGGTATCGCTGCACAGTTAATCGCCACAAAAGGTGCATTAGATCGATTCGATTCTTGATGAATATAATGCGCCAACACTTCTTTACCAGTACCACTTTCGCCACAAACTAATACTGTTGAATCTGTAACAGCAACGCGTTTTGCAAGTTCAAGCAATGCCACACTGGAAGGGTCTTGTGCAATTGGTTGGCTATTAGAAGAAGAGGACGATTTAATCGTATATTTGGCAATCGCACTCAGCAATTCTTCTTCTTTGAATGGCTTCAATAAATAATCGACCGCGCCATCTCGCATAGCTTCTACTGCATGAGCAATATCGCCATAGGCGGTCATAAGCATAATAGGCAACTCAGGATAAGTATCGACCACATGATGAAGCAGCCCATAACCATCCATGCCAGGTAAATTCACATCTGATACAACCATATCAAACGGATTATGCTTCAGAGCAAGCACAGCTTCTTCGGCACTATAAACCATTTTACATTGGTAACTGGCCAGCATAAGCGTATCTTCTAATGCCTCTGCCAACCCTTTATCATCTTCCACTATCAATAAACGAACATCAGACATGCTATACCCTTACAAGAGGAAGTGTCAGACTGGCTGTTGTTCCAGCCCCCTCTATACTGTCTATTTCAAATTTTCCATGATGAGCCCTTGCTATGGCTTTCACCACCATAAGACCCAATCCAGTTCCATGCTGCTTTGTTGTAACAAAGCCTTCTTGCACATATTCCAAATGTTCTTTCGACATTCCCACACCGCGATCTTTAAACATCAGCGTTAGGTTGCCCTTCTGACTACGCCACCCCAACTTAACAGTCGAGCCTTCTGACTGAGCATCAATGGCATTATTTAGCAAATTCAACAAAGCACCCAATAAGGTCTCTTTATTACATTGAATATAATCTGTATCAGGGAATTCTTCACCACTGACCTCGAAAAGCATATTTTTCTGTTCTGTGATTTCTTGGCAATGATCTGCCAACTCTGAAATAAAGAGATTAGCACTTACGGTTTCATCTAATTTAATTTCACTACGAGAAAAAATCAGCATATCACGGATTTGCTTCTCTATATTAGATAATCGATCTACCAATTTATTAGCGAAGGTTTGACGCATCACAGAGGCAAGTTCTGGCTTTTGCAAATGCCCCGCGTACAAAGTGGCCGAAGAGAGAGGCGTCCTAATCTGGTGAGCCAGTGCCGCAACCATTTTTCCCATATTAGACAAACGCTCATGATGATTAAGTTTCTTCTGCAGCAAATAAGCTTCCGTTAGATCAACCAAAATCACCAACTGACCTGGCACATTTCCCAGTGAAGCCGTCTCTACTTTCACTCGTCGCCCTGTCACCATACTCACATCATGTCCGTCATCTTCTTGAGGCCGAAAACTTAAAGGTACAATCGATGCCCAAGACTTTCCAACCAAAGAAAGTTCGAATAAGCGCTCTGCAACAGGGTTTGCCATTACAACCATCCCTTCTTCGCTTAGCAGCAAAACCCCAACAGGCATAGACTCAAACAATTGCTGGAATTGCAAAACTAAAATACGGTTTTTATCTTGTTCTTCTCGCTTTGCTTGCTCTGCACTCTCTAACTGAGAAGACAACCGAGTAACTTCTTGCTGAAGATCTAAATAAGATTTCGCCAAAATATCCGAAGATTCAGTAAATGCTTTGAAAGCGGCTTTTAATTCCGCTATTTCCTCATCTTTAGTCACTAAAACTCCGACTTATCAATATTATATCGACGCATTTTTTCGATCAGCGTGGTTCTCTGTATTTGCAGGTTTTGAGCCGCCTTAGAAACCACACCTTGAGTAGAAACCAAAGCCTGACGAATCAGCAAGGCCTCCAAATGACGTACATGTAAATTCAAATTCACGCCAGAGGCTTGCGGAAAAGTATGCAACTGCTTAATGCTTTTAAGGATGGAAGAAAGCGCCTGAGAACGCCAAGGCAAAGGCGCAAGCCAGACGTTGCAGTCACCAAATACTTCCATAGAATGACTTAGAGAGATAATTGGCAGCATTTCATCCAACTCAAAAGACTGAACCTCCTCGCCTAGAACAACAAAATCCGGCAATTGAAAGGCAGTTAAAGATGTGCTGTGCTCAACACCGATAAAAGTTAAGATGCTTGAAACACTCGCGTACTCATTTTCATCTAAACCACACAACCAAGCATTCACAACATCACCCCAGCGTTAAACAAAATCAATCATTCCCATCTACGTTATAACTATAATGCGTTTACATCTCTAACTTTCAAGTTTTATTGAGAATTATTATAACGCCAAAAATAATTTATCGAACTGATTTTGCGAGACTTTCTCGTCCTCACACCAAGATAAAGCCTCTAATAGCGGAGCCGAAAGCATGGCCTTAAGGGTTTCTAAATTCTCATCATAATATGGCATTTTCTCGGGCCCTGTGTTTGCAACCCAACCAGCGAGAGGCAACCCATCCCTTGCAATAGATTCTGCTGTCAAAATTGCATGATTAAAACAACCTAGTTTCATATTAACAACAAGAATCACAGGAAAACCAAGCAGCTTTGCTACGTCAGACAATAACTCTCGATCATTTAAAGGAACACGCCATCCACCAGCACCTTCCACCAAAGCAAACTCATGGGGAGTTAACAAAGCACCTTTAATAAAGCCTTCTAAACGAGAAGCCGTGATCAATCTATTTTCTTGCATCGCTGCAATATGAGGCGCAATTGGTTGTGCAAAAACGACTGGGTTCACTTGCTCATATGGCAACGCTACACTGCTCGCTTGTTGAATCAATAAGCCATCTTCATTACGCAAAGCACCGTCCACTTTTTGGGCCTCTGTTGCAATGGGCTTAAGCCCCAGAGATCTCACACCTGCTCGCTTAGCAGCGGCCAACAATCCTGCAGTTACAAAGGTTTTGCCTGCATCTGTATCCGTGCCGGTTACAAAAAAACGTTTTTTCACACATTACTCCTGACAATTCATAGACTTACGGGCAATAACAAACACCACCTGATAACTTAACGGAATACCTGCCCCCTCTCTTTGCGCTTCGTATTGATGTAAAAATGCTTTCCATTTGGCAGGAAAAGTAACACATGAGCATTTGACGAAATCAGACTCGCACCTACTTTTTTTAAAGAGTGCATCGCACCCTCTGCCGTCTCAAATAGCATAGCGATACAAGACTTTTCAGAAGATATTCGCTCAAACCCATCAGCCTCAGGATAACCAAGTAAAGACGTTTCAGACATATATTCATAAACATGCTTTCGCTCACCCAAGTTCTGCCATGCTCGATCAACCTCAAGCATAAAACTTTTTAATAAGGTCGAAAAAATCAAAAAAACACCTGGT
Source organism: Marinomonas sp. 5E14-1 (assembly GCF_039939215.1). Taxonomy (NCBI): domain Bacteria; kingdom Pseudomonadati; phylum Pseudomonadota; class Gammaproteobacteria; order Oceanospirillales; family Oceanospirillaceae; genus Marinomonas; species Marinomonas sp. 5E14-1. The sequence continues at coordinate 34,076 of NZ_JBDXMW010000002.1, forward strand.
TGAGTCACACAATAAAGCTCATGAAATAAATCTCTTGGATTCAAACACCACTGAATAGCCAAACTTGAGAAACCACAATCAAAAATGTTTGGAGAGAAAGGCAAAGCCTCGCATCTGCACAAACATAATGGATCTTTGGTACATGTGAGGATCGCGCATTAGCCACTCCCAACACTTGCCGAGAAAAATCTAAAGCAACACACGAAATAGACGTTAGTCGGTTAATTAATTGCTCTAAGGCTTATCCAGTCCCTGCATCCAGGTCCAAAACTCTATCTACGGATTCAACAGGCAATTGCGATAGCATTTTTTGAAAATCGACATAAGTGTCGTAAAACAAAGAAGCACGATCAAAACGCTTAGCTAATTGCCGTTTGTAGCTAAACGGAGAAACATCATAATTGGTTAGCATCTATAAAGTTTTCTATATGACGCACACAGGTTTCTTCGTCTTCAAGAAAGGGCTGATGTGCACAGTTAGGTAACACAACAGATTGCTGCAGAGGATTTGCATCCACTTGCTGCTCTAAGTTCTGCACAGAAACCAAAGCATCCTTACCGCCGAATATATGCAAGTTAGGTAAATCTAGAATCGACAGTTCACGACGAACATCAAGAGATTTTAATAACCTAAGACCTCCGATTAACGCGGCACGATTAAGCATTTTTATCGGTAAAAAAGAATGTAATTGCTTAATAAGAGCACGTTCATCTTCCGCACCCTTCGTTTGTAAAACAACAAAACGCTTAAGTCCTTGTTCTGGTGAGTTTTCTATCAAGGAGGAAAAAGCACCGAAGTCATCTAAGGACATAGCATTTGGGTAGTTATCTCGAATCACAAAGCTAGGAGCCGCCGATAAAGTAATCAATCCATGCACACAACTAGAACGGCGAGCCGCCACATAAGTAGAAACCATTCCACCAAGAGACCAACCAATCCACCAGGATCTTTTCGGCGCCACTTCAATCAGCTGCTCTGTTAACGCATCGATATCATAATTTGGGCCAATGCGAGAGCGGCTTATCCATTGCTCGTCCAGTGAAATACCAGGTAAATTAGCTAAAACAACATAAAAACGCTGACTTAAACGTTGCGCAAAAGCATGCATAACTTCTTTCGGCATAGCCCATCCAGACACAATAAAAATAGCCTGATGGGTTGGATCTCCAAATGCTTCTGTTTCAATACGTGCGCGCATGCAATCCCTCTATTCTTCTGATGTTAAAATCTGTTCGAGTGAATCACATAATAACACTAAATCTCCATCTGAGTGATCTGCACTTAAGGTAATTCTTAAGCGCGCGCTACCAACAGGCACAGTCGGCGGACGAATAGCGACACACCATATTCTAAGTTGGCGTAAACGCTCGATGGTTTCTAGCGTCAACCCATTATCAACAATGATAATCGGCTGGATCGCAGTGTCAGATGGCATTAATCGAATCAGAAGAGCCTGCATTCTTTGGCGGAAATATTGAATATGGCGAGCCAACTTATCTCGTCTCTCTTGCTCTTCATCGATTGAATAATTTTCAGAGAAGCTAAAGTGGCACACGCTATCGCAGGAGATATGGAAGTAGTGTAAACATAAGGTCTCGCAAACTGCGTCAAATAATCAGCATAATCATGAGACATCGCGGCAAAAGCACCGGAAGCACCAAACGCTTTACCAAAAGCACCCACTAAAATGGGCTATCTAGTTGAATTCAATCCACTCAAAGACAAGCTGCCTTTACCGTTTTCACCTATACACCCCAGGCCATGAGCATCATCAACCATAGAAGCATGATTCAATTTGTCTTGAATAATAGGTCGTTGTTTTCCCGCCAGCGCAGACAAGACACCAAGATTCGCCATATAGCCAGTGCTAAACAACATAACTCAGCCGCAGCCAAGTCAGTCTACCAACACTTCTTCAAGTTGCTGATGAGGCTTCAAATGACCACAAACTAAATGCGAAACACCACCGCCCACACAGTATTGCAAAGCACCTTCATACATAACAGCAACAAGCGCAGGGTGATTAGCCAAACCAAGACAATCATTAGAACAAAAGGCCTTATATTCCTAACCATTAATTCTTGCGTTAGGTCTTTGTGGGTTATCAAGAACAAAAGGACGACGCATTAAGTCTTGCTGATGCCTTTCTTGAAGCGACGCCAACATCCACTCAGGTGCATTGTTAGGCGCTGGCCTCATAAAACAACTTAGACTCTTCTTGCTTCACGACTTGTGTCGCAATAGATTCAGCAACAGCTTCATCCGAATGCTCTTCTCGTTTTTCAGGATTTATACCTAATTTTGCAAACAGAGCCATGTCTTTGTCTGCTTCAGGGTTACCTGTCGTCAACAATTTTTCACCATAAAATATGGAGTTTGCACCCGCCATGAAACACAAAGCCTGCGTTTGCTCATTCATACCTTGACGACCTGCAGACAAGCGAACATGGGATTTAGGCATTATGATTCTCGCTACTGCAATGGTGCGAATGAATTCAAATGTATCAAGATCATCTACATTTTCTAATGGCGTACCTTCAACTTTCACCAACATGTTAATTGGCACACTTTCTGGGTGAGGTGTCATATGAGAAAGCTGGCGCAACAAACCGACACGGTCTTTTTGCTCTTCGCCCATACCCATAATGCCACCACAACATAATTTAATACCAGAATTTCGAACTCGAGAAAGCGTATCCAAACGATCTTGATACGTTCGAGTAGTGATAATGCTGTCGTAATATTCGACAGACGTGTCTAGATTATGATTGTAGTAATCTAGGCCAACATCAGACAATCGCTTAGCTTGATCATCATTTAATGTTCCTAATGTCACACAAGATTCTAAACCCAATGACTTAACACCTTTGATCATTTCAAGCACATAAGGAAAATCTTTTTCAGAAGGGTGCTTCCACGCCGCTCCCATACAAAAACGACTCGCGCCCTTTTCTTTTGCCAAAGCCGCTTCTTTAAGCACCTTTTGAACTTCCATTAACTTTTCTTTTTCAAGTTTAGTATTGTAATGACCACTTTGCGGGCAATATTTGCAGTCTTCAGGGCAAGCCCCGGTTTTAATAGACAAAAGAGTACTCACCTGCACTTCATTTGGCGTAAAATTTTCTCTATGGACAGTTTGAGCACGGAACAGTAAATCCATAAATGGTAAATCGAAAAGCGCTTTCACTTCCGCATGAGTCCAATCAAAGCGGGGCTCATTGGTGTTTTCGACAGACGTATTTATAGACATACTGACCTCAATGGAATAAATGGATGGAGCAATACTAATGGATTGGATAAATCTGTCAACACAAAAAATAAACAGAGTTTACTACGGTTTATTTATAAATCAATGCTATGTTTGCAATCGAAAAAGCAACCGCACACTTTGCCAACACTGTCACGAAGGCTTTCCGAAAAATGAACAACATTGCCTTCACTGCAAATGCCCCACCCAAACTCCGAACATTCTCTGCGGTAACTGCCAAGCATCCACTCCTGAATATCAGCTTTGCATCGCACCTTATCGATTCGAGGGAATAGTCAAAACACTGATCCATAGCATCAAATTCAACCAAGGAAATCACTATATTCGCACACTAACTCATCTATTGAGCGAACACCTGATACAGGCTTACTCATCAGATTCTTGGCCCGACCAACTAATCTACGTTCCGAGCCACCCGAATAGAATCAAAGAACGTGGTTTCTGCCAGACCAAAACAATGACCAATCATTTACTAAAAAACCTTCGGCAACATCTTGGTGAGCGATACCCACAACAGGTTCGCCAAAATCCACTTCGGAAACGAGAACACACCCAAGCTCAGCATTTACTGAGCCGAAAAGATCGACTTAAAAACAAGACAAAGCTCTACGAAGTGACAGCCCCTATCGCTAAACATGTCGCTTTATTTGATGACGTCATGACCACAGGAAGCACTATAGAAAGCTGCACAAAACTTCTGTTAAATGCCGGTGCGGAACGAGTTGATGTTTGGGTTATTGCTCGCACACCAGACAAGGAAAAGTAATTCTGCCAAGCGGATAACTTAGCCTTAGGCTTTTTCATTGTTTAGTACGCAACAAAAATAATGACAAGCGATTCAATGAAAAACACACGCTCAACACAAGATTATGTCGATTTAGACAAACAACTTCTTTAGCATCCATACATCTCAATAGGCCAACCAACGCCACATTATCTCGTTGAAAAAGTCGACGGCCGCCGAATTACATTAAGTGATGGCTGCACTCTCGTTGATGGCATATCACCTTATTGAGTAACTCAAGCAATAGAAACACAGAAAAAAAGCCCCAATAAGAACAATCTCATTGGGGCTTTAAAAAACTTCAAACCGCTTTAGAAGAGTAAAACTCTTACTGCTTCATTCTTTCAGCAAGATTTTTTTGCTCGTAAGCTTGTTCTTCAATATGCGTGATATTCAACACAATATTTTCTGCTCTGCGAATACTATCCAGACTCAAGGCATCCACACCTTCCATTTTATCATTCAAGTCACGGGCTACTGCCGCCTGCTCTTCTGATGAGGCATTAATCTGTGCAGTCATTTCAACCACCTGCTTAGTCGCAACTTCAATATCACTCATTTTTTGCGCAACTTGATTAACGCTTTCCACACCTTGTTGCGCAGCCAAAGTGCCTTTATCGATTGTTTCAGTCACATCAGAAGTATTCTTTTTCAACTCTTCCGTCATGGTATGGATATTTTGCGTCGCATTTTGTGTACGGATAGCCAATGCTCGAACCTCATCCGCCACTACCGCAAAACCTCTTCCCGCTTCGCCTGCTCGAGCAGACTCAATCGCTGCGTTCAAGGCTAATAAGTTAGTCTGATCGGCGATATCACTAATAGAGTGAACCACTTCATTGATGCTGTCACTTCGTTCAGCCAAAACAGCAACGACTTTTTTAGCGTCCGAGATGTCTTTGTAAACTTGGCGCATCGTCTTACCTGTTTGCTGCGCTAATAAACGACTATCTCCCGTCAAAGAACCAACAGACTCAGTTGCTTCAACCGCTACGTTAACGTGTGTTGCGACTTGAGTCACACTGGATAATAACTGAGAACTAGACGCCACTACACTTTGGAAAGTGCCGCGCTGCTCATTAAAGTTATTTAAGTTAGCAGTAACACTCGCTTTAGATTCTGACGCTCTCTTTTGAAGCTGCCCTGCACCTTCCTTCAAGCGATATCTAAAGGTATTTCCTGCGGCCTCTTGGTGAATTTGGGCAAACTTAAAGGCGACTTTAGAGCCAATCATTTTGCAGTATAAATATTGGCCAATTGGATTCTTTGACTCTTTAGGCAAGCCATCAACAACAGCATTTAAGCTTTGACTTTGATACAAAGACAACGCTCCACCCAAAGCAGCCAAAACACAGGACAGTATTTGGACAATCAATAGGTTGGAAGTGAGCCCTGCCACAGCCAAAAACACAAAAGCAGCCAATACAGGCCATACTGCATTAGCTAAATGAGAGCGGACTTTCGCTGCAAAAGGCAGCAAGCCTTTTCCCGCATTTAGTCGATCATAAATGCTCTGGGCATGTTGAATTTCTTCTCTTGTCGCCTTTCGTCTAACTGACTCATAACCGATGACTTTATTGCCATCTAACAAAGGACTTACATGTGCGCTTACCCAATAATGGTCACCATTTTCACAACGGTTTTTGACAACCCCCATCCAACTATTCCCCTGCTTTAGGTTTGCCCACATATCGGCAAAAACAGCAGAAGGCACATCAGGATGGCGAATAATGTTATGAGGCGTCCCAATTAATGCCTCAGATGAATAACCTGCTACAGCACAAAAAGCATCATTAACAAAAGTAATTCGACCTTTCACATCCGTACTGGAAACCAAAACATAGCTTTCTGGAAAATCATTTTCTTTATTGGTAACTAACATCTTTCGCATATAAAACCCTTATAATTATATTTTAACTTATGCTTCAGTTCTTTTATGTAAACTTCTCTTAGTATATTACTGACTCAAATCAATATATTTTTTCATTACTAGCAAAGAAATTAAACGCTCTCGTTCTTCATCGAAAAATTGTTGAACATATTCATTTGCATTAGCAATAATCTCTTTCGCCAAATCAGGATTTTCAATATAAAATTTTACTTTTTCGAGTAGATCTGAAAAATCATCCTTTAATAATACGTAATGGAAATCAGGTATTAGAGTCCCTTCCATAAACCAAGTTTCATAACGAGGCTGCCGCATAAAACAAAGCGAATTTGATGACATAATCCATTTTAAGTTCGTCGCAACATCATTGCCTTCCATAGATAAGATAAACTTATTTTGTAGCTGTTCGCTAATAGACATTCTTCCACGTGTGAAATCTGTTTCATACGTTCTTTTAGCTGGGTTTGATAAAGCAATATCACAATTTGGCGCATTAAAATATTTCCGACAAACATCATATCTATGATGTGTAGTAAAAGACTTCCCTCGCCACACAATTTGATCCACTTTATCCCCATAAGTCATTTCATCCTCAATAAAGTTAAAGTGACGAACTTTATTGAGCTTAAGTAAAATAGAATTTTGATTTTCATTCTGAATAGGGCGACTTTTTAACAAACTTGGTACATCAGGAACATAAGTAATATCCCCAAATAAATAATAAAATTTAGCCTTTGGAAAAAACCTTCCCACTTCTAACATATCGTAATAATAGGCAGATTCTACTTTCCTAGGACTGAGCTCTTTAATGCTCACAGCTTGATCACTTAGCACAAAACTAACATCTTTCTTTATGTAGTAATCAACTCGACTTTTTATATACTCCTTATCTTCTCTCTCTAGCCTTAGCAATAACTTTTTATGAGCGCTAGATACTATAAAACCTGGCATAAAATGATTCATAGCATTACTAACATAGAACTTAAACTTTGATTTCTTGTGTTTATATGGCCTCATAGTTTACTTCTTACTCCTCATCAAAATCTTGATAAGCTCCAGGCGCTAAATCTTCAAAGCGAGTATATTTCCCCACAAACGCCAAACGGCAAGTACCAATCGGCCCGTTACGTTGTTTACCAATGATGATTTCAGCAATTCCTTTATGAGGCGTGTCTTCATGATAAACCTCATCACGATAAACAAAGGAAATCACGTCCGCATCCTGCTCTATCGCACCAGATTCACGCAAGTCTGAGTTAACCGGACGCTTGTTGGGCCTATTCTCCAAACTACGGTTAAGCTGGGACAGAGCAACCACAGGACATTCCATCTCTTTCGCAATGGCCTTTAGAGATCGAGATATTTCCGAGATTTCATTCGTTCGACCTTCGGTAAAGCCAGGAATCTGCATCAACTGGAGATAATCGACCATGATCAGCGCGGGACTTCCGTGCTCTCTGGCAATACGACGCACTCGAGAGCGCATTTCTGTCGGGCTAATGCCCCCCGTATCATCGATAAACAGCTTTCGATCTTTCAGCATCTTTACCGCAGACATGAGCTTATCCCAGTCTTCTTGTATCAATTGACCAGACCTCATTCGAGTCTGATCAATACGTCCCAATGATGACAACATACGCATCATCAATTGTTCCGATGGCATCTCCAAACTGAAAACAATCACAGGTTGATCCGTGATCATGGTGGCATTTTCCACCAAGTTCATAGCAAAGGTCGTTTTACCCATAGAAGGACGACCTGCCACGATAATCAAATCAGACTTCTGCATTCCTGCCGTCATACCGTCTAGATCCGTAAATCCTGTACTCAAACCTGTAATAGCGCCTTCTTGATGATAAAGCTCATCAATTTTATCTACGGTGGCACTTAAGATATCCGCAGCAATTCTAGGACCGCCCTTTTTCTCTCCACCTTCCGCAATTTGGAAAATCTTCCGCTCAGCTTCATCCAATACTTCAGCTGCAGTCATTCCTTCAGGATGAAAAGCTCGAGAGGAAATATCGTTGGTTGTCGAGATCAAACGGCGAAGAATTGATCGTTCACGAACAATGTCGGCGTATGAGGCAATGTTTGAAGCACTTGGTGTTGCTTCCGCCACTTCGATTAAATAACCCATACCGCCGATGGATTCTAAATCACCACGCTTATCTAATCGCTCACCAATCGTAACCACATCAATGGGTTCTGATTCATCGGCTAAGCGAGCAATCACTGCAAAAATAAGTTGATGCTCTGGGCGATAAAAATCATCGGCGATCACAAGCTCAGACACCTTCTCCCAAGCTTGCGGATCCAGCATTAATCCACCTACAACAGAACGCTCAGCCTCAATAGAATAAGGCGGCAATTTAATAGAAGAGACTTCAGAATCATTTAGCTGCACAAAAAACATCCATAAAAATGCGGAGAAAAATTAGGAAGGTTAGCTTATCACGCCCATAAAAAAAGGGCATCTTGCAATCCGCAAGACACCCTCTTTGATCAAATAATTTAGAGACCTAAATTATTCAGCAGTTACATTCAAAGTAACAGTCACTACTACTTCTGGATGAAGCTGTAGATCTACTTCAAAAGCACCTGTGTGACGAATCGCGCCTTCAGGAAGACGAACTTCTGCTTTTTCTACTGCTACTTCAGCAGAAATTGCATCAGCGATATCACGTGTACCGATAGAACCGAAAAGCTTACCTTCATCACCAGCATTTGCAGCGATAGTGAAAGTTTTGCCTTCAAGTGTTGTAGCGCGAGTTTCTGCAGCAGCTTTACGCTCAGCAGCTTGAGCTTCAAGCTCTACACGACGCTCTTCAAAGCTAGCCAAGTTAGCTTTTGTAGCCATTACAGCTTTTTTGTTCGGAATCAAAAAGTTACGAGCATAACCTGGTTTAACAACTGCAACGTCGCCAATACCACCTAGCTTGTTTACTTTGTCGAGTAGAATAACTTCCATCTCGATCACCTCTAATTAATCATTAGCCATTACTTGAGTCAGACGATTTACCTTGAATTCTAGAACGAATATTTACAAAGCTGTCGATCACACACAAGGTGACCAAAATATTTGCGAAATATACATTTAGAACAAAAAAACCAACAAGGTAAAATGCAATTAGTCCAACAACCCCAATTTCTTTTTTTGCTAGAATACCGTGTACTAAAGCGAGACCAGGCAATACCAACGCAGGTATAACGGCCTGAGAGAATACAGTAAAGGAGCCGCCTAAGCCTTCTCCGATAAGTATCATCCCACCCAATACCAAACTAAATGGCACTGGCAATCTTAGTTGATGAAATTCTGTACGTAATCCACCTGGATTATAGAGCCCTGCTTGCCACTTTCTTGCCAAGAACAAAGAAAGAACAGCAATGACCACTTGGAAGATGGATATAGCCACCACCGCCTGATCAAAGATCAAACCCCTATCTGGAACGTCAACACCCTCTTCCGAAGACAAGACATTCTGAACAAGACTAACCGCCAAATTCAAAACATTTTCCATTAATAAAGGTTGAACTAGAGTGCTAATAACAGCTAAAAAACTGCCTACTAATAACACCCAACTCCATGACATTGTCGACCTAAGCAAATAGCTCAACAACATCACATCCGCTAACACCAATAACGCCGTTGCATCTCCTTGGAGCACCCACAACACAAGTGCTGGTAAACAACCCCAAGCTAATACAGGTATTCCTTCTTTTACACCTTTACGAAGCACCACCAACCCTAAGGTTGCAGCGGCCAGCCAAAACATCATAGGGATCAAAGTAAACAACATGACACCAATAATGGCGTTCAAGCGTTTCTTCATTACCCATTTAGCTAAACCACTCATATGAAGCGCTTCTTTAGCCTATTAATTAAAGTGGCTATCAGTGTAAGGAAGTAAAGCAATGTAGCGAGCGCGTTTGATAGCAGTCGCTAGCTGACGCTGGTAACGAGCCTTAGTGCCAGTGATACGGCTAGGTACGATTTTACCAGTTTCAGTAACATAACCTTTCAGTGTGTCTAGATCTTTGTAATCGATCTCTTTAACGCCTTCTGCAGTAAAACGGCAGAACTTACGACGACGGAAAAAACGAGCCATGAGTGTCTCCTAATAAAAAATATTGATTAATCTTCAGATTCTTCAGTTACTTCAGTTGTCGCTTCGTTGTTACGCTCTTCACGTTGAGGAGCAGAACGACGATCTTCACGACCTTCAGAAGCTTTAATAGGAGATACGTCAGTTACCGCACCTTTACGACGAATCACCAAGTTACGGATGATCGCATCGTTGTAGCGGAAAGTGTCGTTCAATTCAGACAAAACACTGTCAGAACACTCAACGTTCATAAGAACATAGTGTGCTTTGTGAATTTTGTTGATTGGGTAAGCTAGTTGACGACGACCCCAATCTTCTAGACGGTGTACTTGACCACCATCTTCAGTGATTAGGTTAGTGTAACGCTCAACCATTGCTGGTACTTGTTCGCTTTGATCTGGATGAACCAGAAAGACGATTTCATAATGACGCATTTAAGCTCTCCTTATGGGTTCTTAGTCTCCACGCTTCCCCTGTTAAAAAGCTGTGAGACAAGGAGTATTGATTTACAGGGACGCGCATTATATAGCAATAGAGAACAATAAGTAAACGAAATCGATACAGATAGAGTCGACTCAACTCATTATGCGCTAAACCACTTGAGTGAGTAGTCAATAAAATAACAAATACAAAATTAAATAGGGAAAGAAAGACTTACAGGGACAATAAAAGCACTATAGAATCCCTACCTTCTATATTGCTAAATATTAGCCTCTAGTATGGTTTTATCTTAGTTAAGGATTAGACAAATACAGATGAAAACTCTCTCTAATAATACTCAAGCTATTTTATTCGGACTCGGCGCTGTTTTGCTTTGGTCGACTGTCGCGACTGCATTTTCAATATCACTTAAATATTTAACACCCGCACAACTGCTCCTTGTTGCGAATGCTGTATCACTTGTGTTTCTAATCGCACTGATTGCATGTAAAGGTGACTTTAAAGAGCTTCTCACATCAGCCAAACAGTCTTGGAAATCTTCATTCTTTTTTGGGGCTATCAATCCCTTTATTTATTATCTAATTTTGCTTCAAGCCTATAGCATGCTTCCTGCTCAAGAAGCACAAGCCATCAATTATACATGGGCGATTATGCTCAGCTTCATGGCTGTCCCAATCTTAAAGCAGCGCCTCAAACCCACAGATTATGTCGCGGCAACAATGTGTTATTTTGGCGTTCTCTATATTTCAACTCGTGGACAAATCACTTCCTTAGAGTTTTCTAATGGCATTGGTGTTACCTTTGCTCTTTTAAGCACTGTGATCTGGGCAATGTATTGGTTGTTAAATACAAAAGATAAACGACCTAGTCTAATCGGCCTGACATTGAATTTTGCTTTTGCTTTACCATTAATCACGCTATACACCGCCATGACGGGCGAACTCACTCATTGGAATAAAGAAGGATTGTGGAGTGCCGTTTATATTGGTCTATTTGAGATGGGACTTAGCTTCGTGCTATGGAATCAGGCACTCAAACTAACATCTAATACAAGCCAAGTAGCCAATCTAATATTCTTGTCGCCTTTGCTTTCAATCATTTGGCTATCTCAATTCGCTGGCGAACCCATTTTACAATCTACTCTAGTTGGGCTAGCGTGCATCCTCGTCGGCCTTTTCGTACAAAATTGGGCTAAAAAAACAAAATAAAAGGACACTCAATGCCAGCTTTTATCTACTTACTATTGCCTATTATATTTTGGTCTGGCAATTACATTTTAGGAAGGTTAACAGTTTCTAATGGCATAGATCCTTACACCATCTCTTTTCTTAGATGGAGCCTAGCCTGTTTAATCCTGCTCCCTTTCGCCTATAAAAAACTCTGGCAAGAACGTAAAATCATCGCTACCAATTGGCCACTTCTGACTCTTTTCGGTTGGCTCGGCATTTGTAACTACAACCTATTTTTATACATTGGACTAACCTCAACAACTGTAACCAATGCTGTATTATTGAATTCCATTATGCCTGTGATGATTTTAATAACCGCTAGTTTTTTACTAGGGAACAAAACTTCTTGGTTGCAAAATCTAGGCATCTTCATTTCCACTGTTGGCGCCATCACCATAGTAAGTCGTGGAAGTTTGGACACTTTTTTACACCTAACCATTTCACAAGGTGATTTATGGATTATTGCCGCTACTGTCAGTTGGGCAATTTACTCTATTCTGATCGTCAAAAGGCCAAAAGAAATGTCTCTGATCGGCTTTTTTACCAGTACCGCCATTATTGGGACGCTGATTCAAATCCCCCTTTTCTTTTTATTTGGTGAAACACAACTAACAGATTTAACAAACGAAAACTTAGGTATCATCTTATATATGGCGCTTTTCGCCTCAATTGGTGCTTTCCTATGCTGGAACACTGGCATTCAAAAACTGGGAGCAGCGACAGCAGGACAGTTTATCCATTTATTGCCTGTTTTCAGCATAGGGCTTTCCGTTATTTTTCTAGAAGAAAATCTATTCAGATTTCATTATGCGGGGATTCTGCTTATTTTCTTAGGCATTCTTGTGGCGACAATACTCCACAACAAACGACAACAAGCCATTTAAGGCTTGCCTTTACAGAGGCTAGCTAGACCTACCAAAATAGTTTACAAACAATGGATGTGACGGTGTTTGACTCAAAACAGATACTGACTCATGAGCAACGACTTTGCCCTGTTCAATTAAGAGTACATTTCCGCCCACTAAACTGGCTTCCTGAGGTAAATGTGAAACCAACAAAGTCGTCAAAGAAAACTCTTCTGTCACTTCTTTCACTAAATAAAGCATCTCTTCACGCAAGGAAGGATCTAGCGCACTAAAAGGCTCGTCCAATAAAAGTATCGGCTTATTCCTTACCAAAACACGAGCAATTGCAACACGCTGAGCTTGCCCACCAGATAAGGCTTGCGGAAAACGATCTGCTTTATCAACAAGCTGCGTTTTCTCTAAAGCCCAACTAACCTTATTTTTTTGCTCGGTATTTAGAGACAAAGAAGGCGATATCCCAATCGCTACATTTTGCCAAACTGTTAACTGAGGAAAAAGATTGTCACTCTGAAACAAAGTAGAAATCGGCCTTTCATAGGGAGCCAAGGCAAGTAATGACTCACTGTTGAAATTCAATACACCATGACCATCCAGAAAACCACCAAGCAAATGTAAAAGTGTACTCTTCCCTTCCCCGCTAGCCCCCAACAGAGTGGTCACGCCCGATGAAATATCCACGCGATAATCCGCATGGAAGCTATCCCAATTGTATTGAAGGCTAATTTTTAACATTCTTTTGTCCTCCAATAAGCCGAGATGACAGATAAAACAAAACCAAACAAAGCGCAATCAATACCACTGCGACACAAGCCCCTTCTTCTAACCGATAAGAACCAATTAATTGAAAAAGGTACAAAGGCAAAGACACCAAACCTTGACTGCCAAACAAAGCAATCACGCCCATATCACCAAGAGACAACAACAAAGCGTACCCAAATGCTTGCGCGACAGACTGACGAATGAGAGCCCACTCCAAACACCAGCGAGACCAACCACGGATTCCTATACTCAAATATACATTTCGAAAGCGCTGCTCTTGCTGATGCAAAATAGGCATCAAAGCTCTGAGTACAAACGGCAAAGCCATCACAGCATTTACCCACACAACAATCCAATAGCTCGACTGAAGCCCCCAACCGAAATCACGCAACAGCAAAAAAAGCCCTGTTGCGATCACTAAGCCAGGCACCATCAAAATCATATTACCGAGATGCTCAATCTTATTGGGCAAAAATGACAAGTATCTGCGCCCAACACAAAATCGAGCCAAAACACCAAAACAAATCCCTAGCAATAAACTGGCCGCCGCAGCGGGCAAAGCGATTTGCAATGAAACCATGACGGACTTCCATAAAGAAGAAGACTGCAAGGTATCGAAAAAAGCAGCAGAAAATACAGGATCAAAAATCGCGATAAAGGGAGGAAAAACCAAAAGAAACACACACAGCATAGCGGCAAGGTCTGAGGTTTTCGCCAAGAAAGAGTCTTTCAAAATATATCGCTCAGTAGGCAGCAAGCTCACATCTTGACGATTAACAGGCGCAATTCGATACACAACAAGGGCAAACAAGGTGCATATCGCCACCTGCATCAGAGCTAAGAAACAGGCTTTGCCAAGATCAAAATCAAATCTCAACGCCTGATAGATAGCCACTTCCAACGTGCTTGATTTTGGCCCACCACCTAAACTCAGCACCACGGCAAAGCTGGAAAAGCACAACATAAAAATCAACACAAAAGCACCGGGCAAAGCTTTTTTCACATAATGCCATTCAATTAAACGAAACGCAGAAAGGCGAGAAAAGCCTAATTGGGCCGCCTGACGCCACTGACCCGAAGGAATCAAATCATAGCCTTGCAATAAAAAACGTACAGCCAAAGGCATATTAAAAAAGACATGAGCTAATAAAATTCCTGTCAAACCATACAAAGGAATTTGAAGACCAAATAATTGCCTCAACCAACCGGTACGGCCATAAACCACAACCAAGCCTAAAATCGCGACAATTGTCGGAACAACCATAGAAACAGAGAAAAGCTGCAAGAGAAACGATCGCCCGAAAAATCGCCGGTGAACAAGACAAGATGCAACAGGAATAGCAATTAAAATACTAACCCCACTGCTCAATAAGGCTTGCCACAACGAAAAACGTATCACACGCCAAAGGTAAGGCTGAGACAAATAGCCAAGCCAGTTAGACAACTCACCATAACGCAAAAGAGCCGCCAAACTGGCAGCTCCCATTATCAAAAATAGACCAACACCTAAAATAGCAGGCGTCATCCCTTGATATAAACGCAAAGAAAACACGTTAAGAAATCCTATCGAGTCGTCGCATTCAACCACTCATCAATCCAAGCTTTACGGTTTTTAGCGACTTCTTTAGCTGGCAATACTAAGTTCTTCGTTGGCTGCAAAGCACTATCAAATGCTGCAGGCAAAGGCTCTGAAGATTCAACCACAGGCAACATCCAGTTTCCTGTAGGAATCACTGATTGAAATTCCGGCTGCAAAATAAAGTGCATGAAACGTTCTGCCAAAGCAGGATTTGGTGCACTTTTCATCATGGCAGCCAATTCAACTTGAGAATAAAGACCTTCGCTAGCAGATACCGCTTTATATTTACTCTCGCCTTCCGCAATAATGTGATACGCAGGGGAAGTGGTATAACTCAGCACAACATCAGCTTCGCCTTTTAAGAACAAACCATAAGCATCAGACCAACTTTTTGTCACTGTCACCGTGTGACTCGCCAAACCTTCCCAAGCATCAGCCACGTCATCACCATAAACAGACTTCATCCATAATAGAAGTCCTAAGCCTGGCGTACTGGTTCTTGGATCTTGATAAATCACTCGAAGATCTTGATTTTCAACCACGTCCTTTAAACTCGTCGGAGGATTGCTCAGCGTTTCCGAGTTATAAATGAAAGCGAAATGGCCTTGGTCAAATGGGACAAAAGTGGTGTCATTCCAACCACCAGCGACAGTCACGTCAGATGTATCAACTGAATGCGTCGCCAACAACCCAGTCTGCTTTGCCGCCTCCATTAGATTCAGATCCAAGCCTAGCAATACATCGGCCTGAGATGATTTCCCTTCCAATTGAACACGAGACAAGATTCCAACAGAAGAATCTAAAGCAACAAAGTTCAATTCACAGCCACATTCTTTCTCGAAGTTTTCTTTGATTTTTGGCCCTGGCCCCCAATCTGAAGAAAAAGAGTCATAGGTATAAACGTTCAATGTATCCGCTGCAGATGAGACAGAAGAGAAAAGTGCCGCCAATGAGATAAAAAGGGCCGCGGAAGATATTTTCAACAAGAATTTATTCAATGTGTCGCTCCTAAAAAGTGAGCGGCGTACAGGAAAAACGGCAAGATGCTAAGAGTGCAAGCTTGCTACCTCGATTCCTACGCCAGCATGATCTGGATCAGGTTCAGTGGGTTAGCGGTCAATTCCGCTTCTCAGCTTAGGTTCTAACAAACCAAAGCACCCCATGAGATAAAGAGCAGTTATTGTAAAGAGTCAATCAACGGAAGTCTATTTCAGAAAGTACTCGAGTAACGGCGCCCTGATTTTTTTCTGCAAACCGTTGAGCCGCCCGTCCGACTCGATAACACAGAGAAGGATTACTAGCAAAAGAGATCAATGCATCTTCCAATGCTATTTCATCTAAGCAGCGAATCGCCCCTTTTATCTGTATCAACTGCTCTGTAATATCTAAAAAGTTAAAGGTATAAGGCCCAACCAAAATAACCTTCCCTAATAACGCAGGCTCAATCGGATTATGTCCACCACGCTTGATCAAACTCCCACCAACAAAGGCAAGATCAGAGGCTTGATAGTAATGCATCATTTCCCCCATCGAATCGCCAATAACCACATCGAAATTTGACCACTGATCTGGTGAGTCTTGACTGCGCAACCCAACCTTTTCAAAATATTGTTTTGCTAACGCATAAACCGTATCAAAACGCTCAGGATGACGGGGCACAAGCAAAAGCAATGCATCCGACTCTTTTTGCAAAAGAGCCTTATGTGCATTCAAAGCAATTTCATCTTCCCCTTGATGCGTACTCGCAGCAATCCAGACAAAACGCGAACCTAATTGCTCACGCCAATTATCCTGCAAAACATCAGGCGAAACAGAGAGATCAAATTTAATACTGCCTGTTGTTAACACCTTTTTCGCACCCAAGGCTTCAAATCGTTCCGCGTCACTTTTTGCATGCGCTAAAAAACTATCAGGCAGTTTAAATAGAGGTCGAGAAACATGAGAGAATTGTTGGTAGCGCAAAAAAGAGCGTTCGCTCAGTCGAGCATTTACAATGTCCACACGAAGGCCTTGTTGTTTTGCTTGAAACAGTAAATTTGGCCAAAGCTCAGTTTCGATAATAAGAAGATGCTTACAAGTAAGCCGCTTCAGCGCTCTTTTGACACTAAAACGCCAGTCCATGGGTAAATATCTGTGTTCAGCAAATGGAAAACTTTTCTCTACCTGCTCCGCGCCTGTTGGCGTCATGGTGGTGATCAAAAAGCGACATGTCGGATGCTTCTCACGCAACTGAACAATTAGCGGTCTTACTGCAAGCACTTCGCCAACAGAAGCACAATGAACCCATAAATCAGCACTTACAGAAGGCCAGAAACCCAGTGCTTCTTTAGGTCGATAATGACTGTATTTTTTTTGAAAACGCCGTATTTTTAATAAAATGGTCGGCGTTAATAGCAGTAAAGTGAAACGATACAACCACATAATCAGTCCGTTTCTTCCGAAAACTGTTGATTATGAAGCTGTGCATAAGCTCGATTTAATGCAAGAAGCTCACTATGGGAACCTTGCTCAATAATTTCACCATGGTCCACCACTGCAATAATATCTGCGTTTTCAATAGTCGACAATCGATGGGCAATTGCAATGGTTGTACGATTTTTCATCAAACCATCTAATGCAGACTGTATAGCTCTCTCAGACTCTGTATCTAAGGCAGAAGTTGCTTCATCTAAAATAAGAATTGGAGCATTTTTCAAAATAGCTCGAGCAATAGCAATACGCTGGCGCTGACCTCCTGATAGAAGAACACCATTCTCGCCAACCATAGTATCTAAACCATGATCTAATTCTTGGATAAAGTCCCACGCATTAGCTGCTTTCGCTGCATTAATCACGTCTTCATCGCTTGTATCTCGCAGGTAGCCGTAGGCAATATTTTCACGAATCGTACCATTGAACAACACTACTTGTTGGTTCACCAGAGCGATATTAGAACGCAAGTCTTTCAAGCGATAATCAGAGATAGAATGCTCGTCAATACAAAGCTCCCCATCATCAATGTTATAAAAACGGGGAATCAGGTTTGCCATCGTAGACTTACCTCCACCAGACCGCCCTACCAAAGCTAGTGTTTTTCCTGCTGGTAAAGATAGGTTAACCTTTTTCAAGGCTTGCTTGTCCGCGCCTGGATAAGTGAATGACATAGATCGCCATTCAATATCGCCCTTCAACTTGTCAGCAGAAATCGTACCTTTATCAATCTCTACATCCATATCAAGAAACTCAAAAATACTATGGGATGCTGCAATACCTTTTTGTAATGTGCTATTCACATCAGTTAATTGGCGAATAGGCTTTCCTAACATGCCTGCAGCTGTCAAGAAAGCAATAAAGTCACCCGGTGTCATACCAGAGCTAATAGAAGGGCTCAGCGCAAACCAGATTAAAATAGACATAGCAAAAGCCAGTATGAACTGCACAATTGGTGCATTCAGCGCCTTTGTTTTCTCCATTTTAAGCTGTGAGCGTCTATTTTCCTGAGCCGCCTTATAAAATCGCTCAGTCTCATACTGGCTACCGCCAAATATTTTTACCACTTCGTGGCCTTTAATAGCTTCAGAAGCAACATCCGTAACACCACCCATGGCATTTTGAATGCGCGTACTCAATCTACGAAAACGCTTAGAAGCATAAGACACAACCAAACCAATCAAAGGCACAACTAACAAAAACAATAAAGATAAACGCCAATTCATGTAGATCATGTAGCCTAACAAGCCAACAACCGTTAATCCTTCACGCAGCAAAACACGAATTGCCTGAGTAATCGAGCCAATCACCTGCTCTGTATTGTAAGTGAGCTTAGCAAGTAATCGTCCAGTGGGAATGGAGTGATAATAACTGGAAGGCAGCAACACAAGCTTATCAAACATGCTTGTTCTCAAGTCAAAAACGACATTGTTGGCAACTTTCGCCATGAAGTAACTGCCTAAAAACGTCCCTACCCCTCGTAGGATAAAAATACCCAATATAGAAAGAGGGATAAGAAGGCGACTTTCAGTAATTTTTCCATCTGAAACAATATCAACAATGTGCTTAAGCAAAGCCGCTAACGCAGGCTCCATAGCGGCATACAATATGTATCCCACAAAGCTTAAGAACAAATAGCCCCATGATGAGCGAACATAGCTAAGTAAGCGAAAATATATCTTCAAACCGGATTGAGTTTTAGTATTAGAGGGTTCAGCAATCACTTTATCTTGCATTTATAAATTCGCTTTTTCGATAATAGAGGTTGTCGAATAACCATCGACAAAAGACAATATTTTTACTTCGCCACCAGTTTTGAGTACATGCTCAGCGCCAACAATAGTTTCGATGCTGTAATCTCCGCCTTTCACAAGCACATCTGGAGATAACAGCTCTATCAATTCCTTAGGCGTATCTTCATCAAACCAAGTCACCCAATCGATAGCACCGATACCTTCTAAAACTGCCATTCTATGCACAAGGTCATTAATTGGTCTTTTTTCGCCTTTTAATCGTTTTACTGATGCGTCTGTATTTACAGCAACAATGAGACGATCTCCAAGCCCTTTGGCTTGCTTCATATAAGCAACATGTCCTGGGTGCAAAATATCAAAACACCCATTAGTAAACACCACTCTTTCTCCGTTTACTTGCGCAAGTTTTATTTGCTCCAATAATTCATCTGGGGGAAGAACTCCAAAGTTAGTAGAGTGAGACCGTTTGTACATAATCCCTGCTAATTGATCTGCCGTAATAAACGCAGTGCCTAATTTTCCTACAACATAACCTGCGGCTTGGTTCGCGTACTCAATAGCATCAGTAAAACGCTTACTGGTCACATACACAGCTGTTAATACTGCGATTACAGTATCGCCGGCACCTGTTACGTCATACACTTCTTTGGCTGAAGTCGCCAAAGAAAACGGCGTTCTACTCTTTTCAAACAATACCAAACCATCTTCGCCACGCGTCACTAACAAGGCACTCCAACCAAACTGATTTCTTAGCGCTTCACCTTTTTGTTGAATATCTGCATCAGAAGGGCATTCACCAACTATGGTTTCAAATTCAACAAAATTTGGTTTTACTAGAGTTGCACCACGATAAATCGAAAAGTCATCGCCTTTAGGATCAACAAAACTAGGGACATTTACAGCATTAGACAGCTGAATAAGAGATTGAACGCCCGCTAAACAGCCCTTGTTATAATCAGAGTAAATAACCGCATCTGCACTTGGCAAACAATCTTTTACCATGGCAGCGACCGCATCATTTTGGGACAAACAATCCTCGCGCTCTTCAAAGTCCAAACGAATCAATTGTTGATGACGGCTCATCACTCGTAATTTCGTAATCGTTGGAAGTCGTTCAGAACGAACAAAGCGACAAGTCACACCAGAAGACTCTAAACAGCGCTCTAATGTTGATGCATTTTCATCATTGCCCACAACACCAATTAAAGTGACAGAAACACCTAATTTAGCCAAACCTAACGCCACATTTGCAGCGCCACCTGGGCGATCTTCAATATTAGAAACTTTCACCACTTGCACTGGTGCTTCAGGAGAAATACGAGAAGTGCCGCCATGCCAGTAGCGATCTAACATTACATCCCCAACAACGAGAATGTGCTTATCCTTAAAATTCAGATATGAAGAGTTCATAGTCACATATTATTCGATTTTTGAAAGCCGCCATCTTATCATACTCCCCTACTTAGTTGGACATACCAAATATCACATGAAATAAGGCTATTTACATCATGTTGAACAACACCCTCTCTGGCTGCCAATCTTTTGTTTTTGAGCAACTTTTAGAAAACTGGGCGAAATATGGCATAAACCCAGAACATGGCTTTAGCTATGAGAGTATGAATCACGACTGGAGCGTCAACTCTGTTGGCCGACTTCGCTTATTAACACAGTGCCGTCAGCTCTATACCTTTAGTCATGCTTATCAACTTGAAGCGAAATCAGAGTGGTACGAAAAGCTTGTGCCTCTATTCGATTTTATTACAAACCACTATTTCCTAGAAGATCGTTGGATTTTTTCACTAAACGATGATTTGAGCGTTCAAGAAAAGCAATCTGACGCCTACGCTTTAGCTTTCGTTTTACTTTCGTTCAGCTATTACTATCAGGTAACTCAAAATAAAAAAGCTTTACATTACATTGAGAAGACACATCATTTCTTAATTGCCAACATGCAAGCGTCAACAGGCGGATTTTACGAGTCATATCCCATTGATATAAACCAAACCCGTCGTCAAAACCCTCACATGCACTTACTAGAAGGCTATATTGCCGCCTTCAACATCACGCAGAATGAAGATTATAAAAACGCCATTAAGTCATTACTAACACTCGCATTGGAGCGTTTTTATGACAAAAAAAACAAAACTTTACGTGAGTTTTTTAATTCCGATTGGACGCTAGACACTAAGACAGGCAATCAAGTGGAACCTGGCCATCATTTTGAATGGGTATGGCTACTTTATGAAGCAAATAAAATAACACCAAATACAGACTACACAGATTTAGCCCAGCATTTATGGTCAACAGCGACGCGTCACGGATTCGCTACTAACGGCGGTATTTACAATCAAATAGATGGTAATACTTACCTTCCTATTGATGAAGAGAAACGCATTTGGCCTATTACCGAATACCTGAAAGCTGTCACAATCATCCCAATAGGAAAAGAAGAGAAGCGTCATAGAATAGAGAACGCCCTTAGCTTTTTACAAAGCTATTACTTTCTAAACAACGGTGGCTGGAACGAATACCTCAATAAGGACAACACACCAAAAGACTACCCACTACCAGGAACTAGCAGCTATCATATTTTCCTAGGACTGGCCGAAGTGATAAGATGGTCAAATACAGTTAATAAATAAAGACTATGCTTCATAACTAGCTCTTTAAGTTAAAATAAAAGCTTCAATATTTAAAAAATACAAATTCAACATTAGGCAAATCGATGAAAACAAGCATTGTCTTTACTACTTACAACTCTCCTGCTTGGTTAGAAAAAGTTCTTTGGGGATTTTTCCAGCAAACAGCAACCAACTTCGAAATTGTCATAGCTGATGACGGCTCTCGCGATGAGACTAGAGAGTTGATCGAGAGAATGCGAAAAGAAACCTCCATTACCATCAAACATGTTTGGCAAGAAGACGATGGTTTTCAAAAGTGCCGCATTCTTAACAAAGCCATTCTCGCTTCTGAAGGGGAATATCTTATCTTCACTGATGGTGACTGCATACCGAGAAAGGATTTCATAGAGCAGCACTTACGCCTATCAGAACCTAATACATATTTATCTGGCGGCTACTTCAAATTACCAATGGACATTAGTAAAGCCATCACGCGAGAAGACATCATTAAACAAAACCCTTTTAATACTAACTGGCTAATCAGTATGGGAATGAAAAAAACACACAAAATGATGAAACTCACTGCATCAGGCACATGGGCAAGCTTTTTAAATAAAATCAGTCCAGCTCGTCCTACCTGGAATGGCCACAGTGCATCTTGCTATAAAAAGCACATATTAGCTGTGAATGGTTTTGAAGAAACTATGCAATATGGCGGGCAAGACTGTGAGTTTGGAGACAGATTAGTAAACTACGGTTTAAAAGCAAAACGTATTCGCTATTCGGCTGTATGCATCCACTTAGACCATAAACGTGGTTATATCACACCTGAAATGCTGGCTAACAGCCGAGCAATAAGAGAAGACACCAAGAAAAACAAAGTAATAAAAGCAAGAGTAGGGATAGATAAGCACTTGTAAAGTAAAATAAAGGTAGTAAACAATAGAAT
Organism: Marinomonas sp. 5E14-1; assembly: GCF_039939215.1. Lineage (NCBI taxonomy): Bacteria > Pseudomonadati > Pseudomonadota > Gammaproteobacteria > Oceanospirillales > Oceanospirillaceae > Marinomonas > Marinomonas sp. 5E14-1. Next base: position 56,787 of record NZ_JBDXMW010000002.1, read on the forward strand.
ACTCTAAACGGAGCTTCTGTTTACTACCTCATATCAACCTTAGATTTTTTCTAAAACTTCACGAAGTTTAGAGCTCGATGTATGAGAAGTGTATGAAAAATAGTGAATAGATACATTTAACTTCTGAAAGTCTTCTTCAATTTTATTCCACTTATCTGTACCTTTCCAATCATCCCCGACAAACATTTTATCGAACTTAAGATTATTCCAAGCCTCTTCTTTATCGTAATTAACTTGTGGTACGACTTCATCTACAAACTTAATTGCTTCTACAATCTCCATTCGCTCTTGAAAAGGTATGATAGGTTTCTTATTTTTCGCCGCCATACACAGCTCATCACTTGTAACACCAACAATTAAATAATCACACTCTAACTTAGCACGTTTTAAAACATTCAAATGTCCAATGTGAAATAAGTCAAAAACACCTGTTGTATATCCAATAGTTTTCATACGACACCTAAAAATCACATATTTTGTGTTAAATATTCAACAATTCTTTTGCTTGCTAGACCATCCGTTTTTCCCGCGAGCTTCTCTGCTAATTCAAGACGAATATCTTCGAGCTCTTTCGGGTTTTTTAATTGAGCATCCACAAGAGTTTTCAAAGTTTTATATTTTTCAGCATGCACTGCGACTTTTGCATAAACCCCATAATCCTGGTCCATTCTTCTTTTAAATTTATAAGAAAAAATTCCACGATAATTCCATCTAAGCTTTAAAAAGTCACACCAAATGACAGGCTTGTTTAATAAAGCAAATTCAAATAAGGAAGAGGATGCATCACTAATAAGTACATCAGACACCTGAAAAAAAGGTAAAAGTGAGTAGTCTTCTGCCTGAGCTAAGTATACGTTGTCATATTTTGACCACTTACTTAGCAAAGCTCTTTGCTTACGGTAGGTTTTCTTGCTCAAAGAAAAATAATGAGGCTTTATAATTATATTATAATTTTGGAATTCACTAGGCCATTTAGATGGAAAGCGTTCAATACTGCTAGGATAAAAAGTTGGAGCGTACAATATCGTAGGTAAATCATCCCTTAAACCATAGTCCTTTGATAAGGAAAGTCCCGAAACCTCTCCATTAAAGATAGGGTCCAGCTTACAAAAGCCAACATCTACAAAGACCCCTTCCGGATATCTATCTGCAAGCCTTTTTCTTCTGTATTCACCTTCAACAAATCTGACCGTCATAGCGCAATTAGATTTTGAATAATAACTCGTCTTCGGCCCTATTCCATGTCCTAATTGCGCACTCTTTGAAACATTATGTAGGTCATCTAAATAAGAGAACGTATTACCAAAGAACACCCAGTCAGCTTTCTCTTGCTGATAAAAGTTAGAAGCCTCTAAATCATCCTCCACCCATTTGAAAGACAGTCCATTATCCTTCGCTATTTTGATAATAATATCGTTATGGATACTGTCATAAAAAACAAATGTTGTGGTCACTCCAAGTTTTAGCAACTCATTGTGGACTGGTAAATACTGAGGTAGGTAATATAGACTTTTAGTATCAAAAATAACTTTCATGTAGAAACTCTCTTAAGCAATAGTTTAAAACTCAATCTCGAAATCATTGCAGTATCAAGAATCCACACCAAATAAGTCTCGTGTATAAATTTTCTCTTTCACTTCAAGGACATCATCTGTCATACGGTTAGCCACGATCACATCAGAGATATCATTAAACTCTTTTAAATCTTTAATCACTCTAGAGTTGAAAAAGTGCTCTTCTGTTAAAGCAGGTTCATATACAACGACTTCCACCCCTTTGGCTTTGATTCGCTTCATGACACCTTGAATCGCGGACGCTCGGAAGTTATCAGAACCCACTTTCATGACCAAGCGATAAATTCCTACAACTTTAGGCTTGTTTTTGAGGATAGATTCGGCCACAAAGTCCTTACGCGTTGAATTTGCATCGACAATGGCGCGCACCAAGTTGTTTGGCACTTTATCGTAGTTCGCCAAAAGCTGCTTGGTGTCTTTTGGTAAGCAATAACCACCATAACCAAATGAAGGGTTGTTGTAGTGTTTACCAATTCGAGGATCTAGGCCAACCCCTTCAATAATCTGGCGACTATTGAGTTCATGAGATTCCGCGTAGCTATCCAGCTCATTAAAGAAAGCAACACGCATTGCTAAATAAGTATTGGCAAACAATTTAATGGCTTCTGCTTCGGTAGAATCTGTCAGCAATACATCTATGTCTGTTTTTTCTGCCCCTTGTACAAGAAGGTCTGCAAACACTTGAGCTCTCTCCGATTGCTCTCCAACAATAACGCGAGAAGGGTATAGATTATCGTAAAGTGCCTTACCTTCTCGTAAAAACTCGGGGGAAAACAGTAAATTATCAGTCAAATATTTTTGACGAGCAGACTTAGTAAAACCGACAGGAACCGTTGATTTCACAACCATTATGGCATTTGGATTGATTTCCATAACGTCTTTGATAACAGACTCAACATGACTGGTATTAAAATAGTTCGTCTCTGGGTCATAGTCTGTTGGTGTGGCGATAATGACATAGTCCGCATCAAGAAAAGCAGCTCTTTTATCAAGTGTTGCAACAAAATTTAACTCTTCTTCAGCTAGATAACGCTCAATATCTTTGTCTTCAATTGGCGATACTTTACTGTTCAGCATATCTACTTTTTCTGGAACAATATCCAAAGCAACAACCTGATTGTACTTCGCTAACAAAAGTGCATTTGAGATACCAACGTATCCAGTTCCTGCAACAGCAATCTTCATTAACCTTTGCCCTTATCCATCATAAACGCCATAACTATATAGCTAGCTATTTTACAGCCTGTTACACAATTAAAAACGTCTAATTTATCTTTTTTACTAATTCAAAGGAAAAAGTCATGAAAGTGACGTTTCTCGGAGCATTCGTTTAGCCCATTGACTCCAAGATCCAACGTACACTAAATGTGCTTCTATTCCCGCATAATTCAACGCCAGCACATTATGACAAGCTGTAACACCAGAACCGCAATAGTAAACATAATCACTGCTTTTGGACGATAGCCAGTCCTGCCACTCAACATGTAATTGCTCTGCAGGTTTGAAGTAACCATCAGCATCCAAGTTATCACTAAAAGGACGATTTATCGCACCGGAAATGTGTCCAGCAACAGGGTCTATCGTTTCATTCTCACCATTAAAACGATCAGGAGCTCTCGCATCTACCAATTGAAACCGATCTGTTTCGAAATTTTCGACAACCGCTTGCTCATTAACAGCCCAAGGAAAATCCACCTCAAACTGATAATCAACTGATTTGCTCCTCTCACTCTCTAAAGACACAGGCAATCCAGCTTTCAACCATGCAGGAAAACCACCATTTAATACACGAACATTGATACCCTGTTGAATTAGCATCCACCAGGCTCGAGCAGCAATCGCGCCGCCCATGTCATCATAAACTACGACTTCGCTTTCAGAACAGACCCCCCAATCTTGCAACTGTTTAGAAAACACGACCGACTCAGGCAAAGGATGCCGCCCCGTCATTTCTGTCTCAGGAGATGCAAGCTGATGATGAACATCAACAAAAATAGCTTTGGGAATATGCCCTTTTTGATATTCAAACAACCCCTTTGAATGGTCCGTTAAATAAAATCGGCAATCCAGCACAATCACATTTTCCTGCTCAAGCAGTACACTCAGTTCATTTGCATCTATCAAGCTTTTTAATAACACAATCATTCCTTAACAAGGCTAAAATTGACAAGCAAGCTTTTGTTAACGCTTACAAGCCTACTTTGGTTCTTCTGTTTTTGTTAATATTCACACTAATTATTTCAACTTCCGAGTTTTTTTATGTTACGTATTGATATCATTCTTACAGAGCAAGGTTTAACTAAGTCTCGCTCTCAGGCTCAAGCTTTTATCAGCGCAAATCGAGTCTCATACAAACATAACGGAACATGGTTGAAAGCAAACAAACCTAGCTTAAAACTCTCCCCTGACGTAGAGCTCAACATTACCCAAGATGAGTCTGATAAATACGTTTCTCGCGGAGCATTAAAGCTAGAAGGTGCGCTATCGCATGCTCAACTAGACATTAAAGGTTTCAATGTAATAGATATCGGCCAGTCTACCGGTGGCTTTAGTGATTGTGTAATACAGCACGGTGCAGCCCATGTGGTCGGAATCGAAGTTGGCCATGATCAATTAGATTCACGTTTACGCGATAACCCAAACATAACTTGCTTAGAAGGCATTAATGCTCGCAATCTTTGTATTGATGATTTAAATGAGCACTTTCCTGAAAACGGTTTCGACTTGGTTGTAATGGATGTTTCTTTTATCTCTCAAACAAAAATCCTCCCACAATTGCCTGCATTGCTGAGTGAGAGCGGCCACTTAATCACATTGGTCAAACCACAATTTGAAGTAGGCAAAGAATTCATTGGCAAAGGGGGAATCGTAAAAGACCAAAAGCGTGTAAGCCAGTTAAACCATAACATTCAAGCTTTTGTAAAAGAACTGGGATTTGAGACTCAATGCTACATTGAAAGCCCAATCAAAGGCGGAGATGGCAACCAAGAATTCTTACTCTGGGCTACTAAAGCCCAATCGTAAAAAAGAGAGCTTATAGTATTTCGTCATAATTTAGGTGTTGGTTTGGAGTGATTTCCCTAGCTTCTTTTTCTTCCAATTCAGTGATGTAGTTTCTCGCCATATAAAAACCTAAACAGCCGAATATGACAGAACCAATCGCTTGGCCAAACAGTATTCCCTCAGCGCCCATAACCAAAGCAAATATCGTAATCAAAGGCCAAGTTCCTAGGGTCGCACGGCCAAAGTTAAGCAAGGTGCTATTAAAAGGCTTTCCTAAATTATTAAACACGGCGATGGCGATAAACAGCAAACTCTGAAAGAAAAAGCTAAAAGAAACAAAGGTCGCAAAAAAGCGGATCAAATCAGCACTTTCTTGCGTTGCACTAAACACAGACACCAGCCAATCTTGTATTTGATATAAACATAAACACAAGAGAACACAGTAACCAAACGCATATATAACCGCACCACTAATAGCATCGTGCATACGATCAAAACGACCAGCCCCGTAGTTTTGTCCTAAAATCGGCCCAACAGCCCCAGACAAAGCAAACACGCCAGCAAAAACAACAGGAATAACACGACCAATAATCGCCATAGCTGCAACAGCATCGTCTCCAAATGATGACGCATGCTCCATAACAATTGCGTTCGCCAAGGGAGAAGACATATTCGTCAGCATAGCAGGTACAGCGATAACTGAAATGGATTTCACATCTTTGAAGAAATCCATCAAATCAAATTCAGACAACATCTTGTGGACATAAACTACGCCATAATATGACACAGCCACCATGGAAAAACGGGCAATCAACGAAGCAATCGCAGCACCCTGCACACCTAACCCGAATGCAAAAATAAAGATAGGATCGAGTACCGCATTAATTAACCCACCAACTAAGGTGGCATACATAGCACGACGCGCATCGCCCAAAGCACGCATAATTCCAGAACCAATCATGCCTATCATCACGGCTGGCATTCCAAGAATCAATATCTGTAAATACCCGGTTGCCAAATCTAAAGTAAGCCCTGTCGCACCAACAAACAGAAGGATATGAGGGATTTTAGGCCACAAAAACCACACCACGGAAGAAGAAAAAATAATACCAAATGCCAATACATTCACGGACCGCCGTTTGGCTAACTCTAAATCCCCTTTGCCTATTGCCTTTGAAACCAAAGCCGTCGCAGAAATAGAAACAGCGATACTCAAAGAAATCGTAAAAAACATAATAGCACTGGAAAAACCAACAGCAGCAACCGCCTCTTTCTCACCCAACATAGAGAGAAACAGCATATCAACTAGATCGACAAGAAACATGCACATCAACCCAAATGCACCTGTCATCGACATAACAGCAACATGTTTAAAAGTTGAGCCTTGTGTGAGTTTTGCCGAACTTGGCATTTTTTCTCCTGAAAATACGGCCTAAAACACAGTTTATAAGCCATCGCTGAAAATAAAAAAACCGGACAAGCAAGCTCTTGTCCGGTTTTTTTATTTTCTCATGTCTCGCCTTTTGAGAGAATCCTTACTTTACCGATAACGCTAATGAATAGAGGAATTTTCACGATTAAATACGATTTTCTCTACATCGGTAAAACGCTCTGCGAAATGCACCGTCATTCCCTCTTTTACTGAATCCGGTAACTCATCAAAATCACGACGATTAGGCTCTGGCAAAATCACTTCGTTAATTTTACTTCGTTTAGCCGCAATAATCTTTTCCCGAATACCGCCCACAGCGAGCACTTGTCCTGTTAATGTTAGCTCCCCCGTCATGGCCAATCCTCGACGAACAGACTCTCCTTTCGCCAACGACAGTAAAGCCGTCGCCATAGAAATACCCGCACTTGGACCATCTTTCGGCGTTGCGCCTTCTGGCACATGCAGATGCACCAATGACTTATCAAAGAATTCAGGGGATTTTTGGTAACTCTTTGTATGGGAGAAAACATAAGAATAGGCAATTTCTGCCGACTCTTTCATGACATCACCCAGTTTACCGGTCAATTTCAAACCTCTCGTAAGCTCATGCACTTTATTAGCTTCAATTGGCAATGTTGCTCCGCCCATAGAAGTCCAAGCCAAACCAGTAACGACACCCACTCCTTGCAAAGTCTTTTCGGCACGGAAGTACGGCATACCAAGCAAGGCTTCTACATCTTTCACCCCCACATTAATGTGCTCTTTTTCGCCTGTCATTAATTCAACAACCGATTTTCTTAACACCTTTTGTAGAAGTTTATCCAACCCTCGAACACCCGCTTCACGAGCATAATGCTCGATGATATGACGCAATGCGGCATCAGTAATATTGAGCTGTTTCTTTAGCAGCTTGTTTTTCTTAAGTAATTTAGGCCATAAATGCTGCTTGGCAATGGCAAGCTTCTCATCTGCGATATAGCCAGACAAGCGAATAACATCCATACGATCCAATAAAGGCGATGGAATGGTATCAAGCTGATTTGCAGTACAAATAAACAAAGCTTTCGACAAATCAATGCGCATATCCAAATAATGATCAAGGAACTCACTATTCTGCTCAGGGTCTAGCGCCTCAAGTAAAGAAGATGCAGGATCACCTTGAAAAGAAGAACCGATTTTGTCGATCTCATCTAACATGATCACAGGGTTTTCCACCTCAACATCTTTTAGCGCCTGTACAAATTTACCCGGTAGAGCGCCGATATAAGTTCGTCGATGACCTTTAATCTCAGCTTCGTCACGCATTCCCCCCAAACTAAATCGATAGAACTTACGGTTTAATGATTCCGCAATGGATTTACCAATCGAGGTTTTGCCTACACCAGGAGGGCCAACCAATAACAATATGGAGCCGCCCATTTCACCGCGATGCGCACCAAGCGCTAGGAACTCGACAATGCGATCTTTTATATCGCCTAGGCCTGCGTGGTGAGATTCGAGAACATCACGAGCAAGTTTGATATCTAAATTATCTTCAGAATGAACACCCCAAGGCAACGATGTTGCCCAGTCCAAGTAATTCCTTGTCACGCCATATTCTGGTGAACCGGTTTCAAGAATACTCAGTTTATGAAGCTCATCTTGTATTTTATCGTTCACTGCTTTTGTCAGTGTTTTACCTTCCAGTCTGGCTTCAAATGTTTCCACATCGGAAGTGCGATCATCTTTTGAAATCCCAAGCTCTTTTTGGATAACTTTAAGCTGCTCCTTGAGAAAAAACTCTCGTTGATGCTTGCTAATTTTATCGTTTACTTCGGCACTGATTTCATTATGCAAACGCGCAATCTCTAGCTCTTTCTTCAAAAGAGTCAAAGATAAACGCATACGCGCTTGAATCGATTTTGTGGCTAACACTTCGTACAAATCCTCCGCCTCAGCAGAGGTGATGGAAGCTGCAAAATCCGCCAGTAATCCAGACTCATTGAAAGAGAAACGCCCTAAATACAGTTTTAAGTCTTCGCTAAACAGAGGATTTAAGCGTATCAACTCCTTAATCGCATCCAGAATTGCAATGGAATAAGCCTTAGATTCGTCGTCCTTGACTGTTGAGTCATTAATATAGCGAACTCGAGCAAGATAAGGAGCTGTCTCACTTAACCACTCAATCACCTCGAAACGCTTCACACCTTGAGCCAAAAAAGTCAGTTTTTCATTCTGTTTTTCCGCTTTATGGACACGAGCCACACACCCTATCGAGCGAAAAGCATCAACAGTCGGTGCTGCTCCATTCTCTTTTTTATCTGAATAAACTAATCCAACGGCTGCCTGTGGATGTTCTGCAATTCGCTCCAGAGTGTCTTCCCATTTATCCGCATCCACCATAACAGGCTGAATTTGAGCAGGGAAAAAAGGCCGACTGGTGATTGGCAGTACAAATAAAGTTTCTGGTAGCACATCATCTGGTAATGCCAAACCTTTTGGGTCGCTAACCACAACACTTCCGTCTTCTTGGCTTAAATTGTCGTCGTCTTGTATATCTAAATATTGTTCGTCATCAATCATAAGAAACGTCTCAATAATTCCCGTTCTTTTTCAAAGCAATGAAAAATTAACATGGTGATTTATCTTTTATTTCCTCTTATGTAATGACGATCTAGCTAAAAACAACACTTAACCTGAGCTTTCAGCATTCTTCCTCACTTATAAAAATCAACCAAGAGGACAAGATTAGTTATTTGGCCTCTATTCACTTAATGCTATTATAAAAAGTATAAGCACAGCACAAACCCACTTTACCTCCAAAGTTCAAAATAAAGGACAAGCCGATGACCCGCGATGAACTACTTAGTACCTACAATGATATTTTTGTAATCGAGCACCCTTTTGTAAAACACAAACTCACCAGCCTACGCGACAAAAATACCAGCACGAGAGAGTTCCGCATGTTAGTGGAAGAACTTGGAATTCTAATTGGCTACGAGGCAACGCGCGACTTAGAAACGCAGGATATTGAAATTGAAACCCCTCTTGAAAAAGCTATGTGCCCTGCGCTGAAAGGGAAGAAACTTTGTATCGTGACTATCATGCGAGCTGGCAATGGCTTAGCAGAAGGCGTTCTTAAACTGTCTCCTTCTGCACGCGTTGGGCATGTTGGCTTGTATCGAGATCCAGATACCAAGCAGCCGGTAGAATATTATTTAAAAATGCCACATTCCGTGAATGAGCGCACCATCATTGTTGTCGATCCTATGCTTGCAACAGGTAATTCAGCAATTATGGCCATCGATAAAATGAAAGAAATGGGGGCAGCAGACATACGGTTCATTTGTCTTTTTGCGGCTCCAGAAGGAATAGAAGCATTCAAAAAAGCCCATCCAGATGTTGCAATGTACATAGGGGCAATCGATCGCGGATTAGATGATCATGCATATATCCGCCCAGGTGTTGGCGATGCTGGCGATCGTATCTACGGAACTCGATAATCACTAAACCATTAACCCACTAAAAAAGAGCCTCTTTTCTGGTTAAGAAAAGAGGCTCTTTTGCAAGATGCGAACAAGGTCAAAAAATCAGCTCTTCAGGGCTAGAAAAGCACCGGCACTTGCCATGATTCCCCCTGACGTACGGTTCAGCCTCTTCATTGAGCGCTCGGATTTCATTAAACGTCTGGCTTGTGAAGCCCCGACAGAAATTAAACTGATTCCCAACATCAGAGCAGTGAAAGCAAGTACTGCCGCAATCACAATATCAAAACCACTTAATACCGTTAAATCCATGAAAGTGGGTAAAAATGCGATATAAAATAGAATCACTTTAGGATTCGACGCAGAAATCATAAAACCTTGTATAAAACTTGCTACTTCGCTTTTTGACTCAAGCTGAGTAACCCCCTCAGAAGACGTAGCTACTGGCACCACCCACATTTTCCAACCAAGATAAATAAGATACGCAGCGCCAATATAGCGTATCGCCAAGAAAACACCTTCCCAAGTTGATGCAATCGCAGCTAGACCAAAACAAGCCATGACTAAATAAACAATGTCACTCATCACCATGCCAAGACAAAGAGAAACACTGGCTCGAGCGCCTTTTGTCATGCTTTTAGCAATCACAGCAAACACGCCTGGACCTGGCGTCACCGCAAAAATCAAAATTGCAAAGAAAAAAGTAATACCGCTTTCTAGTGTCATTTCTCTTACTCCACGCCACAACTGGCTAATACCATACGAGTAATAAACTGTTTTGCTTCTTCATAGTCGGAATCTTCTAAAGTGTCTTTTTGCAAAACAATTTTCACCTGCGCGTCAAAATCAGCATACGTCTGAGTCATCGCCCAAATACTAATAAAAAGATGCTCAGTAGACACGGGCGCCATCAAACCTTGGTCAATCCAAGTTTGCAATGTCGCTTTTTCACGAGCCAATTCAGTAACAAACAAACGTTTTAAGTAATCGAGAACAAACGGCTCTTCTCCAATCAACGCCATTGCAAACACTTTTGAAGCATTTTTGTTCATTCGAGATTGATCAACTTTCTCATCAATATAACGAGTGAGATTAATTCTAGGCCCATCTTCAATATTAAATTCGCTTACAGAATCAAGCCAAAGTCGCAAAATACGCTCAAGAACAGCTTCTAATAAATCTTTCTTAGAGCGATAATAATAATGAATATTCGCCTTTGGCAGCCCTGCTTCATTCGCAATCATTTGTGTTGTCGTTTTCGCCAAACCTTGGCGCGCAAAAACACGCTCAGATGTTTCTAAAATAAGCGCTTGGTTCTGTTCTCTAATATGGGACTTTAGCTGATCTTTTGCTCTTGTTGTTTTAGTCAAGAATATGCCTCACTGCTTACAGATACACTAAGAAAGCCTTCATACTGAAGTCATTCAATATAAATCATAAGAAAGTAGGATAGCATTTTTTAGAATAAGCACGAAGAAATTAGCAGCATAAAAAAAGGGAGCCGAAGCTCCCCATTTCCCCTCGTAGCAGAGACCTGATGACTATAGGCATTCGTCATTAGGCTAACTGCTACACCACGTTGGCGCTGTGATTGATTGCAATAAAAGCATTGCAGAATCAATGTTTTGAATCGATGGAGAAACCATCGTCAGTAGAAAGAAGTATCTACCGAAAACACACTGTGCTTTCATCATTCATTTTCAGAGAAAAACACAATGGCTTATGTAAGTCATACATTGATTATATGCAGCTGATTTCACAGTGCAATAGGTAGAAGAAAAAAACTGATCGATCGGTCAATTTTTTTTGATTTATTGTGCTTTTTTAGAAGGTAAAGATCTAGAAACAAGGTTCCGACCTTTCTTTTTAGAGCGATACAAGGCCTCATCCGCCCTTTTTAATACAGAATCTGGAAGCTCTCCTATATCAGCAAAAGCAACGCCAATACTTACCGTAACGTTAACATCCACCTCTCGCTTCTTTTTTGGCTCCAAAACCTGAACCAATGTTTCTTGTATATTTTCACGAACCAATTCTAAAATTTCTACGATTTCATCAACTCGATCATGACGAAAAACAACAGTAAATTCCTCCCCACCATAACGAAAAGCTCGACCTGGACTAGAAAAGCGCCTCAGCTGATTCGCAACACTCTTTAACACTTTATCGCCCATGTCATGACCATAAGTGTCGTTAAATTTCTTGAAGTGATCGACATCGACCATAGCCAATGCATATTGCTTTGGTAAACCAACCAACTTTTCATTCAACGCGCGCCTGCCTGGTAATTTGGTCATATCATCAAGATAAGCCATACGATGACTCTCCATTAACAAAAACCAAATCCACAGTAAAAACTGAGCAGAAAGGAGTACATCAAATTGAATATCTGATATCGCGAAATGACTGATGATTAGCAGACTTACAATACTCATCAGACCGCAAGCCCTAAAAGCATCACCACTTAACCACCAAGCAACACTGATCGCAGAAAGACTGACCGCCAACACACACCAAAGTAGAACAACAGACCAAGTGGTTGCCGTCTGAAAGAAAGCTTTATCTAAGAAAGCAAACGACACCCAGTTACGTTCGATGGCATAACACCAACTCACTAACATCAAAATAAATAAGGCACGATTGATCGCAAATCGATTAAAAAAACCTCGCTCTTGAACAAACCCAAGCAAAGCAATACAAAAACATGAAACCACTAAATAAGCTGTTAAAGACCCGCCTTGATCAAAGTCACCATATAACTTCGGAATCAAGAGCAAAAGCACCAAGAGAAGGACACGCCCCTTGTTGAAATGCCATGAAAGCAGCCCCCCCACACTAGCTAAAATCACAGGTAACAAAGGCAACAAACCAAGCCACAGAGATGACAGATGGTTTACATATAAACTGGTATACACACTGACAATGAGGATTAAAAATGGTGCCAACAGTGACTTCAAACGCTCAGACATATTAGCTCAAACCCAAACAATTATTCGAATAAAAAAGTAGATACATGACCTGTAAACAACGACTAAAAATGACACTTTGACTTAACTAGAGTAAATATTTACATTTCTTCATATAGTACTATTATGCATTATCTTGACTGTAGAAATACATCACTGACATATAAGTTTAAAAAAAGTAATTTCATTAATGAAAACAAAGAAATTAGAACATTTCCGATAAAGTGAGCAATCTATCCCACAATTTTTTGGAAGCTAAACAAAAACTAAAGCTATTAAATGGTTTTAGTTTTTTAGATAATAGTACTACCTTTAAGATAATGATTACGGGCTACGCGGAACCTTTTAGGTAAAAAAGCATAGCATGAAACGTATTTGAAATTTTGGCTTTTTTTATGAACAAGAACAAAACTTTAGACGTCTATTTTGTGATCATCATCCTCCTACTGATCATTCTGGGTGTCTTCATTCACAGCAATGAAGACCAGGAAAGCCCTAATTCTATTAGCGGAGTAGAAAATCTAGGCTCGTTTGAGTTTGACGAAGGTGAAGCCACGCCTTTTGAAAAAGCATATTTCAAATCCCACCCAATTAAATCTGATGTACCTGATTTTTCAACCATCGCTAATATAAAAGCTCGAAAAGCCGCTTTTTTCAATTTTCTAGCTCAATTTACATATGAAAAGAACAAGCTCACACAAGATGATCGAAAACGGATAAATGTACTGTTAAACAAAAGCACTATGTCGAAAAGAGAAAATCTGTGGGTATCAACAATGCGCAAATATCATAAGCTCCAACCTTTAGACACTTACTCCAAACAAGACTTAGAAGAGCTATTACACCATGTTGACATTATCCCTACCTCTCTTGTACTGGCTCAAGCAGCCAATGAATCTGCTTGGGGTACCTCTCGCTTCGCCACTGAAGGCAATAACTTTTTTGGTCAATGGTGCTTCAGTAGAGGCTGCGGCTTAGTCCCCACTTCTAGAGATGATGGAGCCGACCACGAAGTTCGCAAATTCCATGATGCAAGGGAATCTGTTTTTGCTTACATTGATAACTTAAACAGTAACTCAGCATATAAGAAATTGAGATCGATTCGCAGTTCATTGCGTGAGAATAACAAAGCTATCACTGGTTTAGCTTTGGTTTATGGACTAGAGCACTATTCTGAACGTGGTTATGCTTATATTGAAGAAATCGAAGCCCTTATAAATTACAACAAACTATGGCGCTTTAACAAATCACACCCCAATACAAAAGCACAATAAATCCATATAAGTATTAGGAAATCTCTTCTATGGGGTGGCTAAGAGTGCCCCCCTTCATTACAATACCGTAATATTTTACCCACTCACCAAACGAGGAAATTCAATTGGCCCGTTTACCTGTTATTGTTGGCTTTGGCGGAATAAATTCGGCTGGTCGTACTTCTTCACATCAAGCATATCGCCGAATTATTTTTGACCTTTTACCAATCTCTATCCAGCAGGACGTTTTACTAGATCTTGCCACTCTGACTAATACGGCAGAATATAAAAATGGTATGTGGCACACTGAGAACGGAGAATCATTAGATTCTGCATCCCTTATCGATAGCATTGGTGACTCTTTACTCGCTCGCACATTAATTCGTCGTATTCACCCTGACCTTTTCGATGTAGATCACGTTGTTTTACATAAATCAACGACATTGAACGCCAGTGCTCCTAATGAAAAATTACGCTTTTCAACAAAAACTCGCTCACTACCAAAAGAGCGTCCAACAAATTGGCAAGTCACCAAGGTCTCAGACACACTGAGCGAAGTTGTTGTCGATGGCAGTTTAGAAACCTTTATAAAAGACACAAGACCTTTATCTGTTAAAGCCGCAGGACAATTGCCAACAGGATTTGATCCTTCCAAACTTTACCAGAGCCGCAACCATCCTCGCGGTTTGCAAATGACGGTATATGGCGCATCTGATGCAATAAAAAGTAGCGGAATCGACTGGGAAGTTATTCGTAGCAAGGTTGCCCCTGATCAAATGGCTGTTTATGCAGCAAACTCCATTGGCCAAATGGATGACCTTGGGTTTGGTGGTATGCTTAAATCTGCCCTAATAGGTAAGCGTACAACATCAAAACACCTTCCTTTAGGTTATGCGCAAATGCCTGCTGACTTCGTTAATGCCTACATATTAGGCAGTGTCGGAAGTGTTGGTACTTCTATCGGTGCATGTGCAACCTACTTTTTCAATTTAGAAAAAGCCATTGATGGCATCAAATCAGGAAAGTTCCGTGTTGCTATGGTTGGAGGAAGTGATGCTCCTATTACGGCTGAAATCATTGAAGGCTTTAGAACCATGGGAGCTTTGGCAGAAGACACAGCTCTCCTTGCCTTAGACCAAATTAGCAATCAAGCAGAGCCAGACCATACTCGCAGCTGTCGCCCTTTTGCACAAAACTGCGGCTTTACTATTGGCGAGTCAAGCCAGTGGACACTGCTGATGGATGATGAACTTGCAATCGAACTTGGTGCAGAAATTTACGGCGCTATTCCTGCTGTATTCTCTTATGCTGATGGACACAAAAAATCCATCTCTGCGCCTGGCATTGGCAATTATCTAACTATGAGCAAAGCCATGGCATATTTGCAAAACATCATTGGTAATGATGGCTTAACTAAGCGCACCTTCATTCAAGCTCATGGCACTAGCACACCGCAAAACAGAGTGACTGAATCTCACGTACTAAGCAAAGCCGCCACCAGCTTTGGTGCGACTGACATCCCCGTTGTTGCCATGAAAGCTTTCTTAGGTCATTCCCAAGGAACCGCTGGCGGAGATCAACTTCATTTATCTCTAGGTGTTTGGAAAGACGGTATTTTACCTGGAATCACAACATCCCACGCAGTAGCTGATGACGTTTATCAAGATGGTTTGAAATTCCAACTGAAGCATGAAGCGTACGGCAAAGATTACTTTGACGCAGCTCTTCTTAACTCAAAAGGTTTCGGTGGAAACAATGCAACAGCTGTTTTGCTGTCACCAAATCAGACAATGAAAATGCTAGAGAAACGCTATAACACTGAACAGATAGACGAGTACAAAACAAAAAATGCCAAGATACTTGAAGCAGCAGAGCAATATAATCAAGCGGCTATTAAAGGAGAAGCTTTGCCTATCTACAAGTTCGGTTTCAATGTACTTGGTGGTGAAGATCTAGACATTTCTAGCAATGAAATCCAGCTACCGGGATACGATGTCGCAGTGAATCTGAGCGATATCGAAAATGAATTTAGCGATTTGAAATAAGAATTCATCTATCAGCCTACGCCTAAACTAAGGTGTTGGCTGATCTATCTCTTGAATAAATACTTTTTTACAGCAACTCACTCCTGCAAAAATTTCTAATCTTTAAATATCGATCTGGAAGTTCGAGACAAGGGTAGTATCAAAGCTGTCAACAGGGTGTTCACCAAACCATAAGATAAAAGATACACCTCTTCAGATAAGCTAAGTTCTAAGTGCAAACTCACAAAGAACAAGTTTGGAAGAACAATAAAAAGCCATATCCCCACCACCAAACAAAATTGCCCAAAGATAGATAAAATCTGAACTTTCCCTAGCAACCAAGCAATGAACAACAAATACATAAAAGCAGAAAAAGCGAACATCAAGACAGCTTTAGCTTCCGGCTGTTGCTGGCTAGCACCTTCCAGTAATGGTCTCCCCAAAAATAATGAAGGGGTTGATGCATACCAAAGCACGCCAACAATGATCTGAAAAACAAACACTAAGATTATTGCTTTAAAATTCATTCTATACACATCATCCACCTTTTCGATTTATGAGCACCTCAAGCCCATCAACTACTGCGCTTGATATAATTCTTTAACCAAATTTCGTAGTTTTGAGCGCCATGGTCTTTGCTTAATACCAAAGTGATTAAACACCCTTCTACAAGATAACGACTGCCTACGCATTACATGATCTTGTACGTCAGGAAATACATCACCAATGGCTTCAACTTCTACTTGAGCTTTGGGGTCAAACTGACCTGACGTCGCCACAATGGCTTCAACCAGACCAATCCAACTTATTTCTTCTGCACAACAATAATGATAGATGCCTGTATTCGTCGAACCGTAATGTCCTTGATTCACCATAGAAAAAATAACTCGAGCTAAATCAGAAATAGGTGTTGGACTACCAATCAGATCATCTTTATAAGCAAGGTTCACACCATCTTGTATTAAACCAAGAGTCCTGCAAACAAAATCATCCCCTTGCCCACTGAATAACCACCCTGTTCTGAGCACAATATTTTTAGGGTTGCTCAATACAATCGATTCTGCTTTTACTAAAGCCTGGGCATAAGGCTCTGTACTATCTGGCTCATCTGTTTCTGAATATGGAGCATCTTTATGACCAGAAAATACTCTTGCACTGCTAATCATAAGCAGCGGCACTTCGACTTTATTACTTAAATAATTCAATACTGACTGAAAGGCAGAGTAATCATCTTGCAAGGCATAACGCAAACTTAGAGCATCAATCACCACATCAAATTGCATAGCAGCGAGCTCTAGCTCTGCATTTTCACCCAACAAGATAGTTTCTTCAGGACACAACCATTCAAACTCGCTCCTTTCTTTCGGCAATTGCAGTAAAGAAGAACCTACTTCGGTATTGCTCCCTAAAAGAAGAATGCGGATTGGCGCGTTAATATTTTGTACTGTATTCAATGTAAATCCTCATGCCACATAGGGAAAATTCTCAGTAGATTAGCACAAGTCTGTGCGGTTATCTGCTCCACACTTTCATCTCGTACCATCGCCGCATGCTGTGCCACAGCGAGAACAGAAAGTGGTGTATTCATCTGCCCTTGAGAACCATATAAAGGCATATCTGGAGAATCCGTTTCAAGCACAAATGCACTGCTTTCTATGGCGTTTAATACTCTGTGCGCTTTTTGAGCTCTAGGATAAGTAATGGTACCGCCAATCCCAAGCACAAACCCCATATCTAAAAAGCGCTTTGCTTGCTCAAAGCTACCATTGAAAGCATGAACAATGCCGCCACGTTTAAATCCAGCTTCACGTAAACATTTAAAGAGAAGGTCGTAACTTTTTCGCGCGTGCAGAATGACGGGTAAATCAAGCGCTTTAGCCACTGACAGCTGCTGGGAAAAGAAAGTCACTTGAATCGCCATATCAACCGACCCAGGCCACAAATCCAAACCGATTTCACCAACGGCCACCACTCGATCAGTCTCACATTGATGACCAAGTAGCTCAATTTGATCAAGCGATGCGTCTTTCAAGAAATAAGGATGCAAGCCATAAGCAACACGCCATTGAGGGTAACGTTTTACTAGAGACTCAAGGTTTGACCAGCTTGAATACTGAGTGGCAGGCACAAGAAAACCTGACACACCACTATTGCAGCAATCTATCATCAATTGATCACGCTGATCATCAAACACACTGAAATCTAAATGGCAGTGACTATCAATTATCATGTTTAAAAGATTACATGATTTACTATATAAAGCACTAGCTATGACGCAGACAAAAATAAAAAAGCCGCACTATAAAAGTACGGCTTATAAAAAGAAAGACACAAAAATACTTTAAAGCGATGGTCCTGCTTTTTTAATCACCTCAGAGACGGTATCAAACTTCCTAAAGTTCTCTACAAATTGAGCGATCAAGTTTTGAGCCTGTTCTTCGTATGCAGTTTGGTCAGACCAAGTTTTTCGAGGGTTAAGTAATAAACTATCCACACCTGGAACCTGTAATGGCACATCTAAATTTACATCATCTAAATGTTCTGTCGTCGCGCCAATCAATACCCCCGATTGAATAGCCGCAATAACCGCACGAGTTGTTGGGATGCTAAAACGCTTACCACCTTTACCATGAGCGCCCCCAGTCCAACCTGTATTGACTAGATACACCTGACTACCAAACTCTTCGATACGTTTGATCAGCAGATCGGCATAAACATCCGCTGCACGAGGAAAGAAAGGCGCACCAAAGCAAGTAGAAAAAGTGGATTTTATCCCCGTTCCAGCTCCAACTTCCGTAGAGCCAACCAAGGCAGTGTAACCACTCAGAAAATGATATGCCGCCGCTTCCTTAGAAAGAATCGAGACAGGAGGTAAAACACCCGTTAAGTCACAAGTTAAAAAGATAATCGCATTAGGTTCGCCAGCATGGTTATCCAATGCTCGTTTCTCAATATGCTCACGGGGATAACCAGCACGACCATTTTGACTTAAGGATGTATCGGCATAATCCGCAACTCGCGTATCAGCATCTAATACAACGTTTTCGACAATAGTGCCAAATTTAATCGCATCCCAAATAATAGGTTCATTCTTCTGTGATAAATCAATTGTTTTTGCATAGCAACCACCTTCAATATTAAAGACTGTTCCTTTCCCCCAGCCATGCTCATCATCACCGATTAAAAAACGCCCTGGGTCGGCAGATAACGTCGTTTTTCCTGTGCCAGACAGACCAAAAAACAAAGTAACATCGTCATCAGAACCTACGTTAGCAGCACAATGCATAGGCAAAACATCGTGCTCTGGCAATAAGTAATTTTGCACAGAAAACATCGCTTTCTTCATTTCACCGGCATAACGCATACCGGCAATTAACACTTTACGCTCAGCAAAATTTAAGATGACACAGCCATCTGAATTTGTGCCATCTCTTTCCGGCTCACAGACAAAGTTTGGAGCGTTTAAAATCTGCCACTCATTTTTTGATGAAGGATTATAAATGTCTGGACGTATAAACAAATTACGCCCAAAAAGGTTATGCCACGCCGTTTCCGTACGCATGAGAACTGGCAAATAATATTGATCACCCGAGCCGACATGAAGATTCGACTCAAAAGACTCACGCCCATCCAAATAACTTGCCACTCGAGCCCATAACGGAGCAAATTTTGCTTCAGGAAAAGGCCGGTTAACCCCACCCCATTGGATATTATTCTTACTAGATGCTTCCTCTACAATATAACGATCCATCGGAGAACGCCCTGTACGAGCGCCAGTTTCAACAACAAGCGCTCCATTATCCGCAAGAACACCTTCATTATTCAGCAACGCTTTTTCAACTAGCTGAGGTGTCGTTAAGTTTCTATGTGTTCGAGTCACACTTGTTGGGGCATTCATTTTGCTAAATCCTCTGAGCAATAAAAGTTAATCTGATTATTTGAATTATTATCGGTGCTTTTTTAGACACCGCCAAATACTAACAAAGCATTCTAAGAAAGCATATCCTTAGAACATTATGTTATTTTATTACCATTTTGAAAGAATGAATAAAAATATAAGCCTTTGATTTGTATGACAAATTAACAAAAAATAGACTTTTTAGCTATATTTGAGGAAGACCAATACTTTTTAGTATTTTTGCGCCCAATGATCTTGTAATTTTCTTTCTTTTTCTTTCTCCACTTCGTCAAAAAAACCCCTTTTAACCAGCGATTTAATAGAAATAAAAAGTAAATTTATTGCCTTAGCTCAATAAACAGACATTAATTGTGTGGGATTTCTATTAAATGACATCAAAAAAACATAATTTTTTAAACTTTTCATGCATTCAATATGTCCTGAACTGTCTCGCTTCGTGATAAGATTAGTTCTTCAATTTCCCCTAATTGTTCAAAAGGTTGATCGATATTTATGTTAAAAACGAATCAGAACTGCAATATTGGATTTGTCGGCCTGGGTGTCATGGGTAAAAACTTAGCCTTAAACTTAGCCGATCATGGTTACCGAGTTGCTGGTTTTGATCTTGATACACATAAAGTAAAAGACGTCCTTGATACCGAGACAAAAGAACGCCCTGATACAGTAACAGACGCTAGAATCATCGGTTGTTCAAGCATGGAAGAGATGCTTTCGAACTTAGTAAAGCCTCGCGTTATCGTGGTTCTGGTTCCTGCAGGAAGCCCTGTTGATGCTGTATGTAACAACCTTATTAGAGCTGGCCTAGAAGCCGACGATATTGTTGTAGATTGCGGTAACAGCCAATGGACTGACACCATTCGTCGAGAATCCGAGTACAAAGAAAAATTCAAGTTCTTCGGCACAGCCGTTTCAGGTGGTGAAGTAGGCGCTCGCTTTGGCCCATCATTAATGCCAGGTGGCGATGCAGATTCCTGGAAATACCTACAGCCAATGTGGGAAGCCGTTGCCGCTAAAGTGGATAAAGATGGCAAACCTATTGTTAGCAACACTCCTGGCAAGCCTGTTACAGAAGGCGAACCATGCACAGCTTACTTGGGACCAAATGGTGCAGGTCACTATGTAAAAATGGTCCATAACGGCATCGAATACGCCGACATGCAACTTATCTGTGAAGCCTATCACCTACTTCGCTCCTTATTAGGCTATGAGCCAGAAGAAATTGGCAAACTTTTTGAAAAATGGAACCAAGGCGTTTTAAACAGTTACCTTGTCGAAATCACAGCGGACATTCTTCAGCAATATGATGAAGCAACTGGTGCACCATTAGTCGATATGATTCTCGACAGCGCAGGCCAAAAAGGCACTGGTCGCTGGACATCTATCAGCGCAACTCAAATGGGCGTTCCAGCAGGTATTATCAGCGAATCTGTTTACGCTCGCGCACTCAGCACATTAACCGCAGAACGTGAACACGCAGCAGGGAAGTTAGTTACTGATGTAGAAAGTGGTGAAATCGAAGCCGAAGAAGTTGAAAAGGCGATTGAACAAGCGCTCTACTGCGCGAAAATTTGTGCTTACGCACAAGGCTTCCAACTCATGCGTGCCGCTCAGAAAGAATACGACTGGAAACTGAACTTTACTGACATCGCTAAAATCTGGCGTGGTGGTTGTATCATTCGAGCTTCTTTCTTACAGAAAATCGCTGATGCCTTTATAGATAATCCAGAGCTTGAAAACCTACTTCTGAACGATTACTTCGCAGATGCTATGGCAAGCAAACAAGCAGGTCTTCGCAAAACAGTTGTTCTAGCCGCTCAATCAGGCATTCCTGCTCCGTCGATTTTCTCTGCTCTTGCCTACTTTGATGGCTACCGCTCTGAGGTATTACCAGCCAATCTATTGCAAGCACAACGCGACTACTTCGGTGCTCACACGTATGAGCGAGTCGATGCTGAGCCAGGCCAGAAGTTCCATACTTATTGGCAAGAAGAAGGCCGACCAGAGCGCAAAGCGTAATCTGTAAAAGCCCAAAATAGCCATAAAAAAAACCGCAAACTGAATAAATCAGTTCGCGGCTTTTTTATGCGCTCAACTTTCTAATCTTTCGGCTTAAACTGTCGCCCTTGCCTCCTACTTTTGCCTTTCATTCTTAATACATAGGCGATTACTTCTTCATCTGCTTTTCCATTGAGGTTAGCATGCCTCTTAACATACCAAGCTCTTGCTGATCTAATCGAGAGCGCTGGAATAGTCGGCGAAAACGCGTCATCACCTGCATTGGCATTTTAGGATCTAAGAATTCTGTTTGGACCAATACTTTCTCAAGATGCTCAAGTAAGTAGTCAATTTGCTCTACATTGGCAGCAGGCACATCCCATTTGCTTTCCACCGCTGGTGCGTCTTTCATTAACAATGATTTCATACGCAGTTCATAAGCAATTACTTGCACAGCAGCTCCTAAGTTCAGTGAACTGAAGGTTTCAACAGACGGAATATGAACATGATAATTACAGCGCTGTAACTCTTCATTTGTTAAGCCTCGATCTTCTCGACCAAAAACAAACGCCGTTTCTAAAGCCTCATTAAATACCAAATCAGCCGCTTCTCTTGGATCAACCAAAGGCCAAGGAATATTACGTTCACGAGCACTGGTTCCGATAACTAATTGGCAATCCGCCAAGGCTTCTTCCAATGTTTCCACGACTACAGCATTTTCCAATATATCCGTCGCACCAGAAGCTCGGCTCACCGCTTCATCACTTGGGTACTGCTTAGGTGCAACAAGATAAAGGTCTGCTAACCCCATGTTTTTCATGGCTCGAGCAGCCGCCCCAATATTGCCGGGATGGGAAGTATTAACAAGGACAATTCTGACTTTATTTTGCATTCTATGAGTCCAACAATAGCGATTTAATAAATCCACGTATCTTATCAGATATTTATTACAAAGCCTTAAACTGATCAGTTTTTCATCAAAACTTAACTAGTAAAGCTGGCTGTATTGAGCTAGAATTCGCGCTCTTATTTAGGCCATCCGCTCATTTTTTATCCAATGGAATAAAAATCAGCTGGTCGCCCGCTCTTTAACACTTACTCTTAAATACTTTAATTTGGCAACTTGTCGTCCTACTGACGGTATGTGCTTTTAATGACGGAATAATCGACGGTAAATTATGCAACCTAGAATCAATGTCGCACTTAAGGCAGCTCGCTCTGCTGCAGAATATATAGTTCACTCTCAAGAGAAATTGCTTTTTGATAAAGAACAAGGTCAATCTGCTGAACACGTTTATGAAACTGTTTGCTCTGGTGCTGAACGCAGCATTGTTTACCACCTAGAAAAAGCCTACCCAGAAGACACAATTACTACTCGCCTTCAAGGTACAGTACAAAAAGGTGAAGAAGGCGAATGGATTATTGATGCGATTCAAGGTCAACATTTGTTTTCACGAGGCTTAACTGGCCACGTCATTACTATGAGCTATTTAGTTGCCGGTAAAGTGGAACACGCTCTTGTGCTAAACCCACATACAAAAGACGAATTTTACGCAAGTAAAGGCCGTGGCGCTTATCTAAACAACTCCCGTATTCGCAGCAGTACAGCTCGTGAATTGAATAATGCAACATTGGCAGCTCAATTCCCTGCGACAGATCGCACATCAACTTATTTGTCTGGTCAATTTGCCGTGCTTACTGAAGTTGCAGAAAAAGGCGCACGCGTTGTAATGCAAGACGCTCCAGCTTTGATGTTAGCGAATGCTGCAGCAGGTCGTCTTGACGGCGCTTGGGGTATTAATCTTCGCGAATGGGAAATGCAAGCACCTTTGTTTATCGCAAAAGAGTCTGGCTGTTTGTTCGCAGGCTTTGATGGTTCGCCAAGCTTAGAAAAAGGCAATGTACTATGTGCAGCGCCTCGTCTATTTAAAGCACTACTGCCTACGCTAAATAAACACCTTAGCGTGTAATATCCAAAACATATAAAAAGGGCCTCTTTCCTATTGCGAAAGAGGCCCTTTTTTATTGTCTGCAACAAGCTTTACTCTGCTAAAAACTCATTAACATCAATGTTTATGGTGATGGTGCTCGTGATGATGTTCCTGCACATCGTGGGAATCACTCACCTCTTCACCCGGGTAAAATAAACCAATATCCTGACGAATTTCATCTAATGTCGCCATTAACTCTAGGCTGTCTTGCCAACTGTGATTAGGGCTTTGAAGTAAGCCTTCCTCAAGACATCGATTTACTTCATCAACCTCGAATTGATAACCATTACCTGGGAAGTCGAATTCCACAGCGCGCTCTTGATCTTCACCTATTACGATGCGGCATGACTTAGCTTTAAACCATTCTGAAGCGATTTCAATATAGCCTTTCGAGCCAGACAACACAGCGCGATTAGGATTATAAGAGATCAAAGACGCCTCTAGTGAAGCCAGCTGTCCGCTTTCCCAACCTAATAAAATCTGCTCAAAGACATCCACTTCTGTGTCTCCGATCACCGCTTGATTTTGTATGAAATCCGGTTTACCGAAGAAAAGTTGCGCTAAGAAAATAGGGTAAATCCCAATATCCAATAAAGCACCGCCGCCCATTTCAAGCTTCATCAAGCGATGCTCAGGATCAGTCGGAGCAAGGAAGTTAAAGTTGGCTTGAATACTACTCAAAGTGCCAATATTCCCTTCTTCAACCCATTCAAGAACTTGTTCAACAACAGGATTAAAGCGTGTCCACATTGCTTCCATGACAAAGACATTATTTGCCAAAGCAAGGTCGTAAAGCTCTTTAGATTGACTTTCATTAAGCGTAAATGGCTTCTCACAAAGCACCGCTTTGCCCGCTAAAATACAAGCTTTAGTCAAATCATAATGATAAATATGAGGAACAGCGATGTAGATAACATCCACTTCATGACTGTTAATCAGCGAAAAATAATCCACAAAGGCTAACTCAATATCAAACTCCGTTGAAAATTTATCCGCAGACGCCTTATCACGAGAAGCAACCGCACGGAGCTCGCCCGACTTCACATAACGAAAGTCACTTGCGAATGAATGGGCCACCTGACCGGTACCAATAATACCCCAGCGTATCTTCTTCATAGGATTGTCCCCACAGACATAATCAACAGACAGACACTAGCAAAAAGGTTCAGTGCCTAAAAACGCCCACAGTTTGACGTCAATTAGAATGATAGTCCACTGGCATTTTTTTATCTTTATTACTGAAAAGAAAATTGATCTATGCCAGCTGGCTTTTAGAAAATGACAGGGTAGAGAATCTAATGTGAGCGCTTCTTGAAGTCACTTTTTTGAAAAGTTTTAAAAGGCATGACTAACAACGCCTTCAAAGAATTCGGCTGGTAGGTTTTTGTTCCTGGAAAACCTATGTTCAAATTTTCATCGCCGTTAAGCGCCAGCTTTCTTTTGCTACGAAACGCCGCATCCCAAATACTCAGAAAAAAACCGTAATTGCTGTTGGTTTCTTCAGACATTCTAGAGTGATGAATACGATGCAAATCTGGCGTAATGATGACAAGTTGAACTAATGACTCAAGCCATTTTGGAAGCCTAGCGTTTGTATGGTTAAACATGGCGGATGCGTTTAACAACATATCAAAAATCAACACAGCCTCAACAGGAATGCCTAATACAAGAACCGCCGAGGCTTTAATCACGAGAGACAAAAGGATTTCAATTGGATGGAAACGTATTGCCGAACTGACATCTAACTCAGGATCAGAATGATGAACACGATGAAGTCGCCATAATAAGGGAATCTCATGAAACAGCCTATGCTGCCAATAGATAAGACAATCCAGCGCCAAGACACTGAGTAAAACCACGCCCCAAAAAGGCAAGTTAAACGTATTAAATAGGCCGAAATTCTGACCAAACACTGCCACCAAAGATAAAAGTAAAGGTTGCGCAATACGGACACACAGAGCACCAAACATAAACAGCACAATATTATGCTGCCAACGCTGACGCCATTGTAAAAGAACGCTTCTTGGACGCTGCCACTGCCAAATCAGCAATGCGCTAAACACCAAAAGAAACACACTTATACGTAAGTTAAAATCAATCATATTGCGCTCTGCCTAAACGGGTGTAAGCCCACTTGCTGTTAATGACAACAGCAATGGACTTCTATTTTCCTGACAAGTTCCACCCTAGAATGTTGCTGAAACTTGCTACATCAGCTTGCTTGATGTGTTTCCAACGCACTTTCTATGCGCTGTATCGCCTCTTCAAGTACTGACTTAGGACAGCCAAAATTCAAGCGAAGAAAGTTAGCATTGCCAAAATCTTTACCATCGGACATGCCGACACCCGCATCAACAAAGAATTGATAAGGATTCTCCAAACCTAAAGCAGACACATCCAACCACGCAAGATACGTAGCTTCTAAATGCAGCATTTTTATCGGTGTAGCAGATAGCCTCTCAGCTAACAGATTTCGATTCTCAGCCAAATATTGTAATAATGCTTGATGCCATTCCTGCCCTTCTTCGTAAGCAGCTATGGCAGCCGTTAAGCCCAACATATTTGGAGAAGCAATCAATCCTGCTCTTTCTTTATTAAAGGCTTGACGCAGCTGGCTATTTTCGATCACAGCAAAAGCATAACCAAGACCCGCAATGTTAAAGGTCTTGCTCGGCGCCATTAGAGTAATGGTTCGATTGGCGGCGTCTTCGTTCAAACTTGCAAAAGGAATATGCGGTAAATCGTCTAAAATTAAGTCGCAGTGAATTTCATCGCTCACAACAATTAAGTCGTATTTTTCTGCCAACTTATGAATCGCCAACAACTCTGCTTTTGTATAAACCGTGCCACCTGGGTTATGAGGATTACACAGTAAAAGCATCTTGCTGTTTGATTTCGCACAGGCCGTTTCGAGTTCAGCCATATTCGGAACCCAACGACCATTCTCAACAAGCATACCGACACTGGTTAACTCTCGGTCAGCCAACAAAGGCGCTTTTGTTAGGTGATAATAAACAGGCCCTGGAACAACAATGCCATCACCTTCTTTAGAAAATACTCGAACACTTAAATGCAAAGCACAAACAAGACCTGGTAAGTGCACTAAATGCGTCCCAGATACATTCCAACCATAACGCTTAACAAGATGTGACTGTATGGCTTCAACTAAAGCCTTGGGTGTATGCGTATAACCATAAACCCCTTCTTCAACTCGCTGATTCAATGCTTTTTTAATACAATTTGGAGAGTCAAAATCCATATCCGCCACCCACATTGGGATAACACTCTCTGGGTATTTAGACCATTTATCACTACACATCTTAGAACGATCTATTAATACATCAAAAACAGAAAAAGAAGTACTCATTCACCAAAGCTCCGATTGTTTATATTAACTAGATAATTAACACGATCCTGACCACCACACAAAATATTGGAAGCAATTTATACATAAAAAATCTCATTTATTTATCTCAAACCGACATAATAGCTAAAGAAAAAGACAAAGAAATCTTTAAATTAAACAAATATCCTTATAAATCATAAAGTTAAATTAATTAGAGCGCTAATGTTTAGAATTATCAAGGGTTGACCTGATTTACACATTCAGCCTAGTATAGTTTTAATTAAACGGCCGTTTAATTAAAAAGGATGAGAAATGCCTAAAGTTGGAATGCCTGAAATACGTAAACCTCAGCTTATCGAGGCAGCAATTAAAGCCATAGATAAATATGGTTTTTCTGGTGCGACCGTCAGCTTAATAGGGAAAAAAGCGGGTGTATCACCAGCCATTATTAACCACTATTTCGGTGGTAAAAACGGCCTTTACGAAGAAACAATGAAAAGCTTAATTCGCGAGTTCTTTCAAATTTTATCTGAAGAAATTGCAAAAACGAAAAACAAATCGGTAAAAACAAAAGTAATGGCAATAGTCAGAGCCAGCTTTAGCCAATCTCAAACTCAGCCTCAAGTAGTGAAAACTTGGATGGGATTTTGGGCTTCGGCAATGCACACACCGTCTTTGTACCGATTACAGAACGTTTACTCTAAACGCTTAAATACTGCATTAGTGTGCGTGTTAAAGGAAAAGTTCGAAGTAAAACAAGCACGAGAAATCGCCTTAATGATAGCGGCATTAATTGATGGCATGTGGCTTCGAGGATCTTTAGCGGGCGGCATAAACAAAGAAGTATCTGCCCAGCTCATTGAAAATTATCTGGATCTGGCATTTCAGAGCCAAGTAGATCCAATTAATTAAAGCAGCAAATTCGTTCAAATTTCGTAATTTCACGAATTGCGGTGTCTGATATTGGCGCTGTATTTACTTATAAACCTGGTTTTATCAAAAAAGAGGATAAGATATGTTCAATAAGACGAAAAAAACAGCACTAACCATCAGCATCGCAGCGGCTTCTGGCTTAGCTGCAGCAGATTGCTCAACGGTTAGATTTTCAGATGTCGGCTGGACTGACATCACAGCAACAACCGCCGTCACAAGTGCAGTTATAGAAGGCTTAGGCTACGAAACAAAAACACAATTATTATCCGTACCCGTTACTTATACATCTCTTGCCAATGGAGATATTGATGTTTTCCTAGGTAACTGGATGCCGACCATGCAAGCAGATATCGAACCTTATCTTGCCGCTGGCACAGTGGAAGATCTAGGACCAAATTTAGTCGGTGCAAAATACACTCTAGCAGTAAGCAAAAATGCCTATGACGCAGGCGTGACAGATTTTTCTGATATAGCCAAACACCGCAAAGAATTTTCCGGTCGCATTTACGGTATCGAACCTGGCAATGACGGCAACAGAATTATCCAAGACATGATTGACTCTGATGCTTTTGGTTTAAGTTCATTCCGAGTTGTTGAATCCAGCGAAGCAGGTATGCTTTCCCAAGTAAGCCGTAACACTCGCCGTGATAATTGGATTGTTTTCCTTGGT
The DNA here is from genome assembly GCF_039939215.1 of Marinomonas sp. 5E14-1. Classification (NCBI taxonomy): domain Bacteria; kingdom Pseudomonadati; phylum Pseudomonadota; class Gammaproteobacteria; order Oceanospirillales; family Oceanospirillaceae; genus Marinomonas; species Marinomonas sp. 5E14-1. The sequence goes on from NZ_JBDXMW010000002.1 coordinate 85,357, forward strand.
TGGGCGCCTCACCCAATGAACGCAAACTTTGAAATGGAATATTTGGCTGGCGGTGATGACTACTTCGGCCCTGATTTTGGTGGTGCAAATGTACATACCAATATCCGTAAAGGTTACGTTCAAGAGTGCCCTAACGTAGGCAAACTACTAACAAACCTAACATTCTCCCTCCCAATGGAAAATGAAATCATGGGTGCAATCCTTGATGACGGAAAAAATCCGGCTCTGGCTGCAAAAAATTGGTTAAAAGCCAACCCAGAAGTGCTTGACGCATGGCTAAGTGGCGTAACAACTCAATCTGGCGGGAACGGCCTAAGCGCAGTTAAATCACACCTAGGCCTTTAATTCCAGAACGCACCCTTCGTGACACACAATCGCCTAGGGTGCACTATTTGTTACATCGGAGAACATATATATGAATTGGCTGACGGATAATAAAATCCCTCTTGGCACTTGGATGGAAAACTTTGTCGATTGGTTAGTCTCTGCGGCTTCCGGTTTTTTTGATCTAATCTCTATTATTTTAGAAACCATGATTGTCTCCATGGTTGATACCATTGAATCTATTCATCCCCTCATTGTCATTGGAATTGTTTTAGTCGGAGTTTGGTTCCTCCATCGCAGTATTGGCTTATTATTTTTTATAACCGCTGCTCTACTTTTTATTATTAATATGGGGTATTGGATTGAAACTATCCAAACTCTTGTATTGGTGGTTTCAGCAACGACTATCAGTGTGCTGATTGGTGTGCCTATTGGCATAGCGGCAGCACATCGTCCTTGGTTGTACACCATATTGCGACCAATGTTAGATTTGATGCAGACCATACCAACCTTTGTTTACCTTATCCCTACGCTTATTCTATTTGGTTTGGGTTATGTCCCTGGTTTGATATCCACCATCATCTTCGCTATTGCTGCCCCAATCCGCTTAACCTATTTAGGTGTGAGTAAAGTACCAAATGAATTACTAGAAGCCGGCTTAGCATTCGGTTGTACCAAATCTAAATTACTCTACAAAGTAGAACTGCCTGCCGCTATGCCAAACATTATGGCAGGGGTCACACAATGCATTATGTTGTCTTTATCTATGGTAGTGATCGCAGCACTGGTTGGCGCTGATGGACTCGGAAAGCCGGTCGTGCGCGCCTTAAACACAGTCAACATTTCACAAGGTTTTGAAGCCGGTATCGCCATTGTATTAGTGGCTATTATGCTCGATCGTATTTGTAAGTCTCCATCCACTAAGAGTGAAGGATAATTTATGGCCGTTGTAAAAATTGAAAACGTCGATATTGTCTTTGGCGACAATAAGGCTCAAACGCTTTCGCTCATGGATAAGGGGCATACTCGAAACGAAATCATTGAAAAAACAGGGGATGTTGTTGGCGTACAAAAAGCCAACATAGAAGTAAATGAAGGTGAAATTTGTGTATTAATGGGATTATCTGGATCTGGCAAGTCCACCCTATTACGGGCCATCAATGGTTTAAACAAGATAGCTCGTGGTCGCTGTCTAGTTAAAGACGGCGAGAATATGGTTGATATGGCCGAATGCAATGAAGCAACCTTACGTCACATGCGTACACACCGTGTTTCTATGGTCTTTCAAAGCTTTGCCTTAATGCCTTGGTTAACCGTTTTAGAGAACGTTGCCTTCGGTTTAGAAATGCAAGGTATGCCCAAGTCAGAACGTCTCATCAAAGCACGTGAGCAACTCAAAATGGTTAGCCTTGATAAATGGGCGGACAAAAAACCAGACGAACTGTCAGGTGGTATGCGCCAGCGTGTTGGTTTGGCTCGAGCCTTCGCCATGGACACTGACTTGCTCTTAATGGATGAGCCTTTTTCAGCACTTGATCCATTGATTCGTACACAGCTGCAAGACGAGCTGATTGAGCTGCAACAGCGCCTCAATAAAACTATTATTTTTGTTAGCCATGATTTAGACGAAGCGCTGAAGATCGGTACTAAAATTGCGATCATGGAATCCGCAAAAATCATTCAAGAAGATACACCAGAAGAAATTGTCTTGAATCCGGCAACTGAATACGTTGAAAACTTCGTCGCCCACACTAACCCATTAAATGTCTTATGTGGTCATTCCTTAATGACACCATTCTCTGAACTTACCATGCAAAACGATAAAGTAATTTTAGAAAACGGTATGTGGCTTAATGTAAGTGATGGCAAACTCATTTCCATTCAAGATCAAGAAGGTCAAGTACCCACCATTTCTTGGACAAAAGACATGGTTCTCGACAACATTCCAGACAATGCCATTTTTATTGTGCCAAGCAATATCTCTATGCGTGACGCTGTCGACATTCGTTATCACTCCAAACATTTCATGGTGTTAGAAGAAAACGAAAAGTGTGTAGGCGTTTTGACCGACCACAACTTCTACCATGCATTACTGGGTAAGCATTTTGAGCGAAATGTCGAAGCGGCCTAATTTTCTTAATATCTATCACACTTGATTATTCGGAATTAAAAAGCAGGTTTTATGAAAAAACATCATAAAACCTGCTTTTTATAACAACAAATAAATTAATATCCCTCGTACCAAACTCATTGATTAGTGATTGCATTCAAAAATTCTATCGGTATAGTCTGCCGAAATATTGACCAGTTCAAACTTGCTTTTTAATACGCAGCTAGCTCAAAGGATATTGCATGTTAAAACAAACCTTATTTCCCATCTGGGGCTTGCTTTTTGGCATCGCTATTTTGACCATGGCAAGTGCGCTACAAAGCTCTTTGATTGGTATTCGTGCCTCCATCGAATCCTTCAATACGACAGCGACTGGTTTGATCATGTCAGCCTACTACCTTGGCTTTATTATCGGTTCTTTATTGGTTCCGAACTGGGTCAAAAATGTAGGTCATATTCGAGTGTTTGCCGCCGTCGCCTCCTTGGCTTCTATTACCATTTTGATGCAATCTGCCATTATTAACCCTTGGTTCTGGATGCTAATGCGAATGGGCACAGGTTTGTGTTATGCGGGCTTATTTATTGTTACCGAAAGCTGGTTAAATGATATCGCCACAAATAAAACCCGTGGCCGTTTGTTCTCGATTTATATTATTGAAATTTGGGCTAGCCAAACTCTGGGACAATTTTTATTGAACCTTTCTCCACCTGATGGATATGACCTTTTCATCTTAACGTCTGTCTTGATTTCTCTCGCCTTGGTGCCGTTATTGCTCATTCGCACACCGTCGCCAACGATCAACGTCCCAGAAAAGATCAATATCATTTCTCTAATGAAAACCGCACCTTTGGGTTTCACTGGAGTGACGATTGCAGGTGTCACATCCGGCTCTTTGCTGGGCTTGGGTGCTTTGTATGCAAAAAGCATTGGGATGAATATCGCTGAGATTTCGCTTTTTATCGGTGCTAGCTATGTGGGCGGCATGCTATTGCAGTGGCCAATAGGTAAGTTATCAGATCGACAGGATCGTCGTGTCACCATTCTTTGGGTCAGCATTGTCGGAGCGCTGTCCGCTTTAATCATCCCGCTAGGCTATAATCTTGATAGCCAAGTCGTCATGATGGCAGGTATGTTTTCGGTAGGTGCATTTGTTTTTCCTATGTACTCTTTGGCATCATCTCATATGAATGACCAGTTGCGTCCAGAACAAATTCTCTCTGCCAGTAGTGGTATGATCCTACTAAATGGTGTGGGTGGAATGATGGGACCTCTTGCTGCTGCGTCATTGATGGATCTCATCCAGATAAACGCTTTATTCTGGTTTGTTGCTGCTCTGAACATGCTTGTGGCTTTGGTAGCGATATACAGAATCCATTACCAGCCTGCGATGATTATCGAAGATCAAGGGGATCAAATTCCTGTGGCTTTGACCGTTTCTTCTGTTGCAACAGCGGAAATGCTTGTAGAAGCGGATTCCTCTATTACTCCAGTGGAAGAAAGCCACGAGGTAGAAATCAAACTTTAACGCATTTCTCCACAATGCAGTCGCACAGTTTTTATCAGATTAGGATAAAGGCTGTGTGGCAATTTTGAAGGCAATAAACCAAATCAAAATAGCATTAACACGATTAAACCAACGCCAAAATTTCGTACTTTCTAGCCACTTTGCACACAACCGACCAACAAAAGCCAAAGATAAAAACCAAATCAACGAAGCCAATGCGCTACCTAAGACAAACTCCCACTTGTCGTCTTGCCATTGGTTTGCCAAGCTGCCAATTAGAATCATAGTATCCAAATAGAAATGCGGATTCAGCCAAGTCACCGCAAAACCCATCATACACAAAGGCCAAAGCGCGAGCCGTTTAGAGTATTGCTCTAGAATCAACTGTTCATCTTGAAAAGACGATCGCCATTTACCCCACGCAAACCACACTAAAAAGGCAACCCCACCCCAACGTGAAGCTGTTAACAACCAATCATGGCTTTGTAAAATCAAACCTAGACCGAATGCCCCTAACGTAATAGATAAGACATCACTCACAATAAACAACAGAGCAATCGGGAACGCATAATGCCGTTTTAAAGCCTGCTCCAATAAAAAGCTATTTTGTGCTCCTACCGCTATGATTAAGCCACCACCTGTGATTGCACCACTGATCAACGCCAACATATCTACTGCTCTCCTTTAATTTCGCTTGATATTACGCAAAGCAGGATATAAATTAAAATTAATTAAACTAAAAATACATTAGAAAAAATTATGTTTGATTATAAAGCACTTGCCAGCTTACAAGCGGTTCTACGATTTCAAAGCTTTGATAAGGCTGCGAATTATTTAAACCTCACTCAATCTGCTGTATCACAGAACGTCAAACGCCTTGAGCGAGATTGCGGCCGCCCTCTGCTTATTCGCGCTCGCCCTGTGGTTGCTACACCGCTGGGTGAACAAATGCTTGCTCACTTCAATAAAGTTTCCATACTTGAAGAGGGCTTACAGGAAGCCATTCAAGGCAAGACGTCCAATTACCCAATTAACATTGCCGTTAACAATGACACTCTCGCCACTTGGTTTATTCCTGTCATCAAGGATTTTTCTGCAACCAATAACACCAAATTGCACATTAAAGCGGCAGACCAAGCCAACACTCGATCCTTATTGCAAACAGGAGAAGTCGTTGCCTGCCTTAGTCAAACAGGCACCCCTGTCGCAGGTGGTGATTCCATTTTCCTTGGCAATATGCATTACGAACTGGTCGCCACGCCAAGCTTCATTGAGGTTTATTTGAAAGGTGACTTGAGCCCAGAATCCGTCTTGCAGTCCCCTTCTCTTATTTATGATGAACACGATGAACTTTGGGGGCGATATCTCGATGAGTGCTTACAATTAAAGGCTGATATACGAAACAGTCATGCTTATCCTTCGTCCCATGGCTTTGTCGAGTTAGTAATGGGTGGCACAGTCTGTGCTTTAGTTCCTAGTGTACAAGTACAAGAACAACTAAAAAATAAACAGCTGATTTCCCTGTTTCCAGACAAACAATTAGCCTTGCCACTTTATTGGCATTGGTACAAACTTAACTCTCCTGTTTTGGATCGGTTAACTAAAGTGATAAAAAATGTCACAAAAGATGCTTTATACTAAGGAATTAATAGGAACGGGCGGGCTACCACTTTATTTTTTCATAGCCATTTTACTAATACCATTTTAAGGAAAAATTATGATTCGCAAATGTCTATTCCCTGTTGCTGGTTACGGTACTCGATTTTTACCAGCAACTAAATCTATGCCAAAAGAGATGCTTCCTGTCGTAAATAAACCTTTGGTTCAATATGGTGTAGAAGAAGCAGAAGCAGCAGGACTCAACAACATCACTTTCGTAACAGGTCGTGGTAAACGCGCAATTGCAGACCACTTCGACATCAGCTACGAGCTAGAGCACCAAATCTCTGGCACCAATAAGGAGCAATATTTAGACGGTATCCGTCATCTAATCGACAACGTAAACTTCTCTTTCACACGCCAAAACAACATGCTTGGTTTGGGCCACGCTATCCTGACTGGCGAGCCACTAATCGGTGATGAAGCCTTTGGAGTTGTACTTGCTGATGACCTTTGCTTTGGTGAAGATGATGGTGTTATGGCGCAAATGGTTAAACTCTACAACCAATTCCGATGCACCATTGTGGCCATCGAAGAAGTTCCAGAAGAGGAAGTGCACAAATATGGTGTGATTAAAGGCGAGTCAATGATGGATGGTTTGTACCGCGTCACGGACATGGTAGAAAAACCGAGCAAAGAAGAAGCTCCATCAAATTTAGCCATCATTGGCCGTTACATTTTAACGCCAGACATCTTTGACAAAATCCGTAACACACCAGCCGGCCGTAACGGAGAAGTTCAAATTACCGATGCTATTTTACAACAAGCTAAAGAAGGCTGTGTATTAGCCTACAAATTCAAAGGCAAACGTTTTGACTGCGGTAGTGTAGATGGTTTTGTTGAAGCAACTAACTTTTGCTACGAAAACATTTATAAGCAAGGCTAACTAGAAAGAAACATCAGAAAGCCACGTAAACCATAGGTTACGTGGCTTTTTTGTATTCTATCTTTTGGCTCTTAAGATAAAAAATACTGACTCAACCAAACACTGACTGGCACAGTAAATACAGAAAGCAACGTCTGCATAGTGATATAAGCAGACATTCTATCTGCATCGCCTCCTAACTGACGCGCCAAAGCGTAAGCTGATGTTGCCGTTGGCACCACTCCAAATAATACAGCAACTAAAGCTGGCAAACCTCTAACATCCAACCACCAACACATAATGCCAATCACGAGAGGAAATATCACAAAACGTGCTACCAAAGACATTAAAAATGTCATGCCAATAGAGCGAACCACTTCTAATCGGACACTGGCACCTACAGCTAGCAAGACCAATGGCAGAGCCGATTGAGACAACATTCCCATCACGTCTGAAATTAAGATAATCGGCGTTAAGCCCAACAAATTCAGGCCACTTCCTAGCACAATAGAAACAATTAAAGGATTACGAATCAGAGCTCCACTCAACAACCGCGGTAATGTTAATACAACACCATTTTTAGCAGGTGGTCGGTGCATCAGCACCATAGACACAACGAGAAACACATTAATTGAAGGGATCAATACAGACGCACCTAACGCAGCAAACACCAAACCTTCATTACCGTATAAGCTGCCTGCCAGAGCCAAAACGATGAAAGTATTAAAACGTACACCAGCTTGCAACATAGAAGAGGCTGTGGCCGATGGCACTTTTAAGAGCCATGCACTTATAAAGACAAAAACGGCAGCAATACACAAAGCGAATAAAAGAATGAAAGCGTACTTCGTCAACATAGGGTTGGTGAAGTCAATCTGCGATGTCTTATGAAACAACAAGGCAGGAAAAAGCACCCAATAAGACAACTTGTCGACACCAGGCCAAAAGCCTTCCATAGGAAAACGGAAGCGCTGGCAAATCGCGCCAGCAATTAACAACAAAAAAACAGGTAGCACAGCCAAAGAAAGAGAAAGCACCACTCCACCTCACAAAAAAGCACAACAATTAGAAAGCCAGAGAGTAACGCACACGTTTTCTTTTATGGTTTCTCTAAAAACAAAAAACTCTGACCAATGTTATTTTGATCAGAGTTTTTATATTTTGTGCGCCTTACTTGATTGGCTAGAACAACCTTGGAATTAGCCCCAAAGAATCCCTAAACCAACAAGCAAGTAAACAATGCTGACAACAAAATAGAAGGCATGAAAACCTTTTTCAAAACCAGGAAACGACACCTTCTGAGTGTAATCTGTAGCAATTTGCCAGCCTGCTAAAATCGAGTTAATCATAGCCAGTACTAACGTCACAGAAGAGTACACTTTAAACCATAAAGCACTGTGAATTGCGCTCCACGTTTCATAAGTTAATTCTGTTTGTGAAAGAACTAAACCTAAATAAACAAACAACCAAACAATGATCGCTATGTTGCTTACTCGTTGAAAAATCCACTCTTTTGTACCGCTGCGGTTCTCCCGCTTTAAACCTAAACCCATATCAACACACCAAATAGAAAACTAATGACAAGTCCCAAACCGATCGCCACTTTTGAAATCAACTTCCCACTTTCTAATTCTTCAAAGTAACCCAGCTCCTGAGTGATGTGCTTCAAACCAGCCATCGTGTAGTAACCCGCTGCGGTCATGAAACCCCAGATAATGAACTGAACTAGAAAATTCTCTGTTACCAGTTTCTCGATATTATCAAACCCTTCTGAAGAGCCTAATGAAACACATAAAACAGACAAGAAAAAAGACATCGCTACCCATAAGATTACCGCGCTGATTCTATGCAAAATAGAAGCAACCCCAGTAATGGGCAACTTAATAGTGTGTAAATCCAGATTAACTGGACGTTTATTTTTCATTTGAGGTTTCCTTTTTTATCCCATGTGATGATAAATATGAAAAGTGAATAAGAAGTACCTATTGTCGAGCACCATTATAAAACTCATTTTCTAGAATGCTAATAATTTACCTATTATTAGGTCAATTTTTTGAGTTTGACGGCCATTTCTCGAACCTAGCAGGTGTTTTATACTTGTTTCCAGTAAGAAGTAAGATCTAAATGCGCTGACTTTAATCTCTCGTCTTTTACAAGAATACGTTTCAACTTAGCAATAGTATGAGCTTCCGTTGCCGCCCAAACCCAAGTTTCAGAACTAAAAAACTCATCCGAGATTAATTCAACCGCCTCTATCAAGCTACTTCCTATGGTTTCATCTGGCTTAGAATAAAGCCAATGAACATTCGCTCCGGCATGAGGTGGCAAGCTAATTTCACTTTCTGCCGATGCCACTTCAATCCAAGCATCCACAATCGCTTCCTCAGGCAGTATCTCTAACCAACGTGCCAAAGCAGGAAGACTGGTTTCATCGGCTAAGAATACATAACGCTTAGCATTTAATGGCGGAGTTTTAATAAATCTGGGACCAAATATGCCAAGCTTCTGCCCAGCTTTTGCTTGTATCGCCCAAGGTCCGCCAACACCGATATGATGCAAAGCAAAATCGATCTCCACGGTTAAAGCGTTTGCATCAAAAGAACGAATCGTATAGTCACGAAATGGCGAAAAACGCCCTTCGTTTACACCTTCCCAATCAGCGCCCCAACCATCTTCTGGAACCGTTGGCATTCTCAACTCACCAGTTTCCATGTCAGGGAAAAACAATTTAACATGAGCTTCAGGAGACAAAAGGTGAAACTTAAAACCTTCTAAATCTTCCCCATGGAACATCACTCTGCGCAAAGTTTTCGATATATCTTTAACGCCAACAACCTTTATTACTCGCTGCTTCAGCTGAACTTCTTCCCGTTCATTATGTAAAATCGATGTCATACATCCTCAAGCCATCTATAAGGTCATCAAAAAACGCCACTAATATAAACGATAACCCTTCTCAAAAATACCAATTTTTATCTGTTCGACTTCAACAGGAAAACCACTTAAATACTATATAGCGCTGAAATCCCTATTCAGTTTTTGAGTCTATTTCTATTTAGATTTTAAAAAACGACAATCCAAACTCATGAAACAAAATATTGCCTAGGCGTCATCGAAAAACACTGCTGAAAAGCATACCCAAACGCCGAAGTAGACTGATACCCTACTTCCAGCGCCACCTGAGTCACCGACATTCCCTGTTCCAATAAACTTAACGAATGCAGCAATCGTATGCGTTGCCGCCACTCTTTAAAACCAAACCCAGTTTCGGCGAGAAAAAGACGACTCAACGTTCGGCTCGACATTCCCAACTCATTCGCCCACTGTGTCGACGTCATCGGATTACTTGGATCTGATTGCAGCGTCATCACTAATCGCTCTAATCTTGGATTCTTAGGCACCAAAACACCAAGATTATTCTCAGGTTGATCCGTTAACAAATCCAACAACACAGCAAACAACCTGTCGTCTTTTTCCTGCCAACTAAGATCCATATCACAACGATCCACCACAGAAAGAATCAACTCACGAGTCAATGGCGACACATTCAGCACCTTACTTTTGTCTCCTAGCCCAACCACCTTATCAGGACGAAAATACAAACTGCGAAACTGAGCACCCGACGGAGCCACGGTAGAATGCAGACAATTCGGCGGAAGCCAGATCGCCTTTTGTGGAGGAACCACCATCAATTGATCAGCGAACGCCACATTAAGTAAACCACTAGACGCATACATCAACTGATACCAAGTATGACTATGCGCCTTTCCTTGGTATCCAGCCGCCATGTCTTTTTGGCGTGCAATCACATATTCATCACCCGCGGTATTAATCTGCTCATTGGAAGACAGCAAGGTCTTGCCTGTTTTCTGTATACTTTGTCCACTTATCGACATAATCTGACTTTTTATAGAAAGAAAGACAAAAAAATACTTGATAAGCTCTCTTTCATCAATCCCTTTCCACGCATAAATAAGGCATCGCGATGAAAGACAGCGCAATACAAAACCAAACAACCACGTCCGATATACCAACAACACCATCATGGCGAACCCCAAAAAACTTACTGATTCTGATCGCCATCGCTCTGCCTATGGCCTTTGCCAGCTGGCAAGCCCTACTCAACAACTTCGCCATTGAAAAAGCCGCCTTCACAGGGGCAGAAATTGGCTTACTGCAAAGTGTTCGTGAGATTCCTGGCTTCCTCGCGTTTACCGCCGTATTCATTTTACTGTTCATACGCGAACAAAAATTCATGATGCTGTCGTTAGTCATGCTGACCATTGGCGTTGCCATTACAGGCTTTTTCCCTTCCTTAGCCGGATTGCTGTGCACCACACTGTTAATGTCAATTGGCTTTCATTACCTAGAGACCTTAAAACAATCCTTGTCTCTACAATGGCTGACAAAAGAAGAAGCGCCCGAAGTGCTCGGCAAACTCATCTCCGTTGGCGCACTGGCCTCTCTCATCACCTATGGCGTACTTTGGGTATTACTAGAGCAGTTTCAACTAGACTATCGTTGGGTGTACTTAATTGCCGGTAGCGCCTCTCTTTGCCTCGTGATTTTTATGTGGCTCGCCTTTCCAACCTTTGAAAGCAAAACCATACAAAACAAAAAACTCATCCTCAGAAAACGCTACTGGTTGTATTACGCCCTTGTCTTCATGAGCGGTGCAAGACGCCAAATATTCGTCGTTTTCGCAGGCTTCCTCATGGTTGAAAAATTTGACTACTCCGCCGCCGACATCACCTTACTATTCCTAATCAACTACGCCTTCAACTGGCTATTCGCCAAACGCATTGGCCGCCTCATTGGCGTGATTGGCGAACGCAAAGCCCTCATTTTTGAATACATCGGCTTAATACTCGTTTTTGCAGGCTACGCCTTAGTGGAAAATGAAACCATGGCGGCAGGATTATACGTAGTCGACCACCTATTCTTCGCCCTCGCCTTAGCGATCAAAACCTACTTCCAGAAAATTGCCGACCCAGCCGACATGGCCTCAACGGCTGGCGTTTCCTTCACCATCAGCCACATTGCCGCCGTCGTCATTCCGGTCTCATTTGGACTACTCTGGCTCGTCTCTCCTGCCAGCGTCTTCTTTGCAGGCGCCGCCATGGCCGCCGTATCACTCATCCTCGCCATGTACATTCCCAACCAACCAATGGAAGGGAATGAAGTCAGAACACAAAAACGCCAAACTGCATAAAACCAGAAAGTTAAACCCGTCGAATTTGACGGGTTTCGTTTTTCAAACAGTCCATTACTTGTTTATTCACCCTGTTTTACATATTCTTCCATGCAGATTTTATATATTAAAAATTCATACTTTGAAGAGTAAATAAGCAGCTCAGTCATAAAGGATAAGGAATGATCCCAAGCTACCAAGATTGTATGCGGCCCTTTTTAGAAGTTGCTCATCAAGCCAACGGCACAGAAGTTAAATTTCGCGATGTGATAAATCAGCTAGCCGACCAATTCGGTTTAACGGAGGCTGAGCGTGAGCAAACACTACCCAGCGGCAAGCAACCTATTTTTGACAACCGTGTTGGCTGGGCGAAAACTTACCTAACAAAAGCAGGCTTATTAGAAAGCACACGACGAGCGCACTTTTTAATCACCGCGCGCGGTGTTGCCGCATTGCAGGACACCAACACCAAAATAAACAGCGAATACCTCAAGCAATTTGATGAGTTTGTTTCCTTTACACAAAAAACAAACGATGCCAACACGCAAAGCATTGATGCGCAAGTCGATAACGAATCAGAAAAAGACATCACACCAGACGAAGCATTGCGAGCGGCTTATAAAAAGATTAACGATGCTCTAGCGCAAGACATTCTCGACAGAACCCGCAAAGTCACGCCAGCCTTTTTTGAAGACCTACTCATAGAATTACTCGTCGCCATGGGTTACGGCGGCACAGGCGAAGGCGCAGCGCACGCACTCGGTAAAACAGGCGACAACGGCGTGGATGGCGTAATCGACCAAGACCCGCTCGGCGTTGACCAAATTTACATTCAAGCCAAGCGTTATGCCCAAGGTAACAACGTCAGCGCTGGCGATATACGCGACTTTTTTGGTGCGCTTAATCTTAAAAAAGCCCACAAAGGCATTTTTATCACCACCTCAGATTTCACCTCATCAGCCATCGAGACCGCACAAAATTTAGGCACGCGCATTGTGCTTATTAACGGTACCGAATTAGCCAAACTCATGTTGCAATACAACATCGGCTGCCGCAATGAACAAACCCTGCACATTAAAAAAATTGATGAAGAATTTTTTGAGAGCTGAGTTTGAGAGTTAAGTTTGAAAATTAAATTGAAATAGAACTTTGAAGCATAAATAAAAAATACATAGCGTTATTTAAGTATTAGGAAACAACATAATGAACAAGCAACAACTGGCCGCTAAAATCTGGGAATCTGCCAACCAGATGCGTTCTAAAATTGAAGCCAACGAATACAAAGACTACATACTGGGCTTTATTTTTTACAAATACCTCAGCGACCAGCTCGTACAATATGTGACAGAACAAGGCATGACTGAGGCAGACATTAAAGCCCTCAGCGAAGACGACGCCGACACAATGAAATATGTGCAAGATGGCCTTGGTTACTTCATCAGCTACGACAATCTATTTTCCACTTGGATCGACCCCAAAACCGACTTTGACGAAGCCAACGTGCGCGATGCCCTGTCTGCCTTTAGCCGACTTATTTCCCCTAAGTATAAAAAACTCTTTGACGGCATTTTTAATACGCTAGAAACCGGCCTAAGCAAATTAGGCGAAAGCGCTGGCAAACGCACCAAAGCCATCAGTGATTTACTGCAACTGATAAAAAGCATCCCCATGAATGGCAACCAAGGCTATGACGTACTGGGTTACATTTACGAATACCTGATTGAGAAATTTGCCGCCAACGCAGGTAAAAAAGCCGGTGAGTTTTACACCCCGCACGAAGTGTCCTTACTCATGTCGCACATCATCGCCCATGAGTTACAAGATAGAGACACCATCGAAATTTACGATCCAACGTCTGGCTCTGGCTCGTTATTAATTAACATTGGTGAAGCCGTAGCCCAATACGCCAAAGGCAAAGACAACATTGTCTACTACGCCCAAGAGCTGAAAGCCAACACCTACAACCTAACCCGTATGAACTTAATTATGCGGGGCATTAAACCCAACAATATAAAAACCCGTAACGGCGACACACTGGAAGAAGATTGGCCTTATTTTGATGAAAACGACCCAACAGGCTCTTATGAAGTATTGTATTTAGATGCGGTGGTATCCAACCCGCCGTATTCGCAAAGTTGGGACCCAAGCCATAAAGAAACCGACCCACGCTATGCTCGTTTTGGCTTAGCGCCAAAAACCAAAGCCGACTTTGCCTTTTTGCTGCACGACCTGTACCACCTAAAACCTCACGGCGTAATGACCATTGTATTGCCCCACGGCGTACTGTTTAGAGGCGGTGAAGAAGGTGAAATCCGTAAGCAGCTCATCGAAAGCGACCATATAGACGCCATTATCGGTTTACCGGCCAATATCTTTTTTGGTACCGGCATTCCTACCGTTATTTTAGTGCTCAAGCAAAATCGGCAAAACAGCGACGTGCTGATTGTGGATGCCTCCAAACACTTTTTAAAAGAAGGCAAAAGCAATAAGCTGCAAGCCTCTGACATTAAGCGCATTACCGACACCGTAATACAGCGCCAAAGCATCGACAAATTCGCTGCCCTTGTCAGCAAACAAACCCTGCGCGACAACGACTACAATTTGAATATTCCCCGCTATGTGGACTCTTCCCCCGCGGCAGAAAGTTGGGATTTACACGCCACCATGTTAGGCGGCATTCCTAACAGTGAAATCGCCAGCCTAGAAAATTACTGGCACGCCTTGCCCCAATTGCACAGCGCCCTGTTTACGGCAAAATCCAGCGCCTACAGTGAATTAGCCATAGGCAAAGACGAAGTAAACGCCACCATAAGCCAACACCCACAAGTGCTTGAATTTATTAATAACTACAACCAAGTCTTTCATGGTTTTGACGACAGTTTAAACACCACTCTTGTACAAGGCTGGGCCAACGTAAATCGCAACCAACAAGAAGCCCAATTAAGTGACGACCTATTCACGCGCCTTGCGCCTATCGCCTTAATCGATAAATACCAAGCCTACCAATACCTTAATAACCAATGGCAAACCATTAATGCCGATTTAGAAATGATGCAAACCGAAGGCTTTGCCGCCACCATACAAGTTGACCCCAACATGGTGATCAAAAAGAAAGACGGCAAAGACACCGAAGTACAAGAAGGTTGGAAAGGCCACATACTGCCCTTTGATTTGGTACAGCACACTTACTTGAGTGAAGAGCTACAAGCACTGGCCGCGCAAGAAAGCCGCCTAGCCGAAATCGCCAGCACACTGGAAGAAATACTGGAATCCTTCAGTGAAGAAGAAAAAGAGCAAGACACAGTAAAAGAAAGCAAAGACGGCTTTGCCAATGCAGAAGTTCACAAAGCCGCCAAAGCCCTGCTAAAAGAACAGAAGCAAAGCTATGAGAGCGAAAGCTACGAAGCGAAAATTATCAGCGTAAGCCAGTTGCTCGATGAAGAAAAAGCCCTCAAAAAAACGGTAAAAGACGACACCATTGCCCTACACCTAAACACCAAAACCACCATAGAAGCCTTAACCGACGAACAGGTAAATTACCTGTTGCACCTGAAATGGATAACACCACTCTGTAACGAGCTGGCCGCCATGCCCAACGCCGTGATTAACCAGCTCACCAGCAAGGTGCAAGCACTGGCGGACAAATACGCCGTTACTTACTCTCAAATAGCCAGCGACATAAAAAGCACTGAGCAAGAACTGGCAGAGATGATGGACGACCTTACCGGCAATGAGTTTGACCTGCAAGGCCTAGCCGAACTCACTAACCTGCTAAAGGGCCAATAAAATGAGTGAGACTAAGCAAGCAAAAGTGCCAGAAATCCGTTTTAAAGGGTTTAGTGGGGAGTGGGGAGTAGTTGGTTTACTAGATAACATTGCAAAAATTATTGACTTTCGTGGTAGAACACCCAAAAAACTAGGTTTGGATTGGAGCGCTTCAGGATACAGAGCATTGTCAGCCTTAAATGTTAAACAAGGCTATATTGATTTTTCAATTGATCCACACTTTGGAAATCAGGAACTTTATGACAAATGGATGAGTGGCTCTGAACTCCATAAAGATCAGGTTTTATTTACAACTGAAGCACCGATGGGAAATGTAGCTCAAATTCCCAATTCTGATAAATACATTCTAAGCCAAAGAACAATTGCTTTTGTTGTTAAACCTAAAGTTATCACAGAAAATTTTCTAGCTGTATTACTGAGAAGCCCGAAAGTATTCCAAGAACTTTCTGCACTTTCTAGTGGTGGGACGGCTAAAGGCGTCAGTCAAAGAGTTTTAGCTAAAATTAACATTACACTACCAAGAGAATTAACTGAACAAACCTCCATCGGCAATACCTTCCAAAAGCTCGATAATCTAATCAATCAGCACCAACAAAAGCACGACACGCTCAGCAATATTAAAAAAGCCATACTGGAAAAAATGTTCCCCAAACAAGGGGAAACCGTGCCAGAAATTCGCTTTAAAGGGTTTAGTGGGGAGTGGGAGGAGAAAGAGTTAGGTACAGATGTTGCTGAAATTATTGGAGGCGGTACTCCGAGTACAGCAATATCTGAATTTTGGGACGGTGATATCGATTGGTATTCACCTACTGAAATTGGCAAGAGAGTGTATGCAAATGGTAGTGAGAAAAAAATTACAGCTCTAGGCCTGAAAAGCTCATCTGCAAAAATACTTCCCGCTGGTAATACTGTTCTTTTTACTAGCAGAGCGGGAATAGGTGATATGGCAATATTGGCAAAACCTGGCGCTACTAATCAAGGTTTTCAATCATTGGTAGTTAAAGAAGGGTTTTCACCTTATTTCCTCTACTCATCTGGAAAATTAATCAAGGAGTTCGCTCTGAAGCATGCATCGGGCTCTACCTTTTTAGAGGTTTCAGGTAAACAGCTCGGTCGAATGAAAATACTTATGCCTAACTATGAAGAACAAACCACCATCGGTAATTACTTCCAAAAGCTCGATACCTTAATCGATCAACACCAGCAGCAACTGACTAAACTCAATAACATTAAGCAGGCTTGCTTAAGCAAGATGTTCGTTTAACAAGGAAGCCCCATGACCACCTTTACCACAGAAGCAGCGTTTGAACAGGCCTTTATTGAGGTGCTTGCCCAAAAGGGTTGGGGGCAATACCCCGTGTTAAAAAATCAAACCGAAGCGGATTTACTGCAAAATTGGGCCAACATTTTATTTGAGAACAACAAACAGCAAGACCGATTAAACAATGTGCCGCTTACCCCCAGCGAAATGCAGCAGATTATTGAACAGATCAGGGAGCTAAAAACCCCGCTTAAACTAAATGGTTTTATAAATGGCAAAAGCGTGGCCATTACACGGGATAACCCCGCCGACACCTTGCACTTTGGCAAACAAGTCAGCTTAAAAATTTACGATCGCCAAGAGATCGCCGCCGGCCAAAGCCGTTACCAAATTGTGCAACAACCCAAGTTTGAACGCGGCAGCCCTTTACGTAACGACCGCCGTGGCGATGTGATGCTGTTAATTAACGGTATGCCGGTGATCCATATTGAGCTAAAACGCAGCGGCGTACCCGTTAGTCAAGCGGTCAACCAGATAGCAAAATACAGCGCCGAGGGCATCTTTACTGGGCTGTTTTCTCTTATTCAAGTGTTTGTGGCAATGGAGCCAAACGAGACAAAGTACTTTGCCAATCCGGGAACAGAAGGCGCTTTTAACCCCAACTATCAATTTAGCTGGGCGGATTTTAATAACGAGCCAATTAACCACTGGAAAGAAGTCATTTCTCGTCTTTTGTCTATTCCTATGGCCCATCAGCTGATTGGTTTTTACACCGTGGCAGATGATACCGATGGCGTGCTTAAAGTCATGCGCAGTTACCAGTATTACGCCGCCAATGCCATTTCCGACAAGGTGGCGAAAACCAATTGGTCGCACATTACCCGCAATGCCGACCGCCTCGGTGGCCATATTTGGCATACCACGGGTTCTGGTAAAACCCTCACCAGTTTTAAATCCGCCCAATTGATCGCGCAATCGAAAGACGCCGACAAAGTGATTTTTTTAATGGATCGCATTGAGCTAGGCACCCAATCTCTAATGGAATACCAAGGTTTTGCGGGCGATGATGAAGAAGTACAAGCAACAGAAAACACAGACACCTTGGTTACCAAGCTAAAAAGCGCCGACCCAGCTGAAACCTTGATTGTTAGCTCCATTCAAAAAATGAGTAATATTTTTGAAGCGGTAGACGATGCTGGCACCGCCACCAACAGTGCTGATATCGAAAAAATCCGCGCTAAGCGTTTGGTGTTTATCATTGATGAAGCCCACCGTTCCACCTTTGGCGACATGCTACAAACCATTAAACGCACCTTTTCCAGCGCGTTATTTTTTGGCTTTACAGGCACGCCTATTCAAAAAGACAACGAAAAAAGCGGCAATACCACGTCAACCGTTTTTGGTGACGAATTACACCGTTACAGCATTGCCGATGGTATTCGCGATAAAAACGTACTGGGCTTTGACCCTTATAAAGTTTCTACCTTTAAAGACAAAGAAATAAGACAAGCCGTCGCTTTAGAGCAAGCCAAAGCCCAAACCGTAACGGAAGCCATGGCCGAACCTGCCAAGAAGAAAAAGTTTAACCAGTTTATGAACGATGTGCCCATGGTAGGCTACAAAGATGAGGCGAAGAAATACCATAAAGGCATCGAAGACTATGTGCCAAAAGAGCAATATTTAACCGACGAACACCAAAAAAAGGTGGTAGAAGATATTCTGGCAGAATGGGATGTATTGAGCCAAGGGAGTAAATTTCATGCCATCTTCGCCACTCATAGCATCCCTGAGGCGATTGATTATTACCGCCGTTTAAAAGCTGCTAAGCCTGAACTAAAAGTATCCGCCTTGTTTGACCCAAACATAGATAACAATGACGGTGGCGAGCGTGACTCTACGTTCAAAGCTGACGGCCTAGAAGAAATTATGGCCGACTACAATGCCCGATACGGCCAAGATTTTGACTTTGCCAAGCACGCTCAATTTAAAAAAGATTTAGCCGCCCGTTTGGCCCATAAAAAGCCCTACGCACGTATACACACAGAGCCAGAAAAGCAGCTTGATTTGCTGATTGTGGTCGACCAAATGCTGACAGGGTTCGACTCAAAATGGCTCAATACGCTGTATTTAGACAAGGTGATTAAATACCAAAATATTATTCAGGCTTTTTCGCGTACCAACCGCTTATTTGGCCCAGATAAACCTCACGGTACGATTCGCTATTATCGCTACCCCAACACCATGGAACAGCACATAGAAGACGCGGTTAAACTCTATTCTGGCGACAGACCCATAGGTTTATTTGTTGACCGTCTTGAAAACAACCTAAACACCATGAACAGCTTAGTGGCAGAAATCACAGACTTATTTGCGAACGCTGGTGTACAAAACTTTGAGAAGTTACCAGACGACTTGGCCGCTTGTGCTAAGTTTGCCGATTTGTTCAATAGCTTTAATCAGCTTTTGGAAGCCGCCAAAATACAAAGTTTTAACTGGAACGAACTCGAATATTCTTTTGGCGACAACAATGAACGCACGGTAAACCTAGCACTTGATGAACAAGTTTATTTAGGCCTAGCCCTACGTTACAAAGAACTGGTAGGGAAAGACGACAGTGAGGGTAACGGAGATGGCGGCAATGTACCGTTTGACCTTAATGGTTATCTGACTGAAATAGACACCGGCAAAATAGACGCCGACTACATGAACAGCCGCTTTGAAAAGTATTTAAAGGAACTGGATAAAAACCAAAGTAAAGAGAGTTTAGAAATCACGCTGAACGAATTGCATAAATCCTTTTTATCATTAACACAAAGCGAGCAAAAATACGCCAAGCTTTTTTTACACGACTTACAACGTGGCGATGCACAGCTAATCGAAGGTCACAGTTTTAGAGACTACATTAACGATTACAAAGGCAACGCTGAAAATGACCAACTTAATACTGTTGTGAACGCCTTGGGTTTAGATAAAAGCAAATTGGTGGCACTCATGGCAGATAAACTCGACGAAAATAACCTAAACAACTTTGGTCGTTTTGATGCCCTAAAAGAAACCGTCAATAAAGAACAAGCCAAGGCTTATTTAGAAAAATTAGATGGCATAACACTGGCCCCTTTCAAACTGAATATGCGCATTGACCAGTTTCTTAAACAGTTTATTTTTTCACAAACGGATGAGTGCTAAAGAGACATTATAGAAGCAGCAAGACCTAAAGCTGAATCTAAGTTCTTGCTGTCCTAAACACTAGATTCAGTATATGTAATTTTAACCTTTATCTCTTCTTTAGTGTTTCTAATTACGGCGAATATGCCAGAATTAGAAATTGCTAAAGAAATATTCACGCATACAAGGCTCTCGCTTATACGACTTCCTTTTTGAGTGTCTTATTTTCTGTACAAGGTTCATTTTTTCCTTCTGTTTGCGCATTGTATTTTATTGTAATTACGGCAGAATACATAAGGTAAATCATTCACTTTAATTGCCCTTTCCACTCGATAAAAAAGGACTCTACAAACATTATGTTTAAGCATCTTAATGCCGTTGCTGGCGACCCTCTTTTGGCGCTTATCGTTGCTCATCAACAAGATCCAAACCCCAAGAAAATTGATTTGGGTGTGGGGGTCTATAAAGACGATAACGGTAATACACCTATTTTAAATACGGTGAAAAAAGCAGAAGCCATTTTGCTTGAACAAGAAAGCTCTAAAAGCTACCAAGGCGTTTATGGTGCGGCAGAGTTTGAAAGCGTTATTAAGGATTTGGTTCTGGGTGAAGGGAATCCTTTAATTGCATCTGGTCGTATTCGATCAACACAAACACCAGGCGGCACAGGCGCGTTAAAAGTGGCAGCCGATTTTGTTAGTGCAAACTTAAAAGGCGCTCGCCTTTGGGTAAGTGATCCGACTTGGGGAAATCATAAGTCTATTTTTGATTCTGCCGGTGTGGAAATTTTGGATTACCCTTATTACGACCCAGCGACGAACGGCCTACGCGTTGACGACATGATGGCGAAGCTGGAAGCAGAAGCAAAAGAAGGCGATGTGTTGCTTGTTCATGCATGTTGCCATAACCCAACGGGGATTGATCTACAGCTTGATCATTGGAAAGTATTAACTGAGTTCGTTAAGCAACGCGGTTTATTACCTTTGGTGGATGCGGCTTACCAAGGTTTTGGTGATGGGTTAGACAAAGATTTGGCCGGTTTGCGTCACATGGCTGCAAACGTTCAAGATATGTTGATTGCGAATTCTTTCTCTAAAAACTTTGGTATTTACCGTGAGCGTTGTGGTGGATTAAGTGTGATTGCTGCATCAGCCGATGAAGCCGATGCGGCTTTTTCTATTATTGGCCAAGCGATTCGTGCGAATTATTCTATGCCACCATCCCATGGCGCCGCGGTTGTGTCTACGATAATGAATGACCCAGCATTAAAAGCGGAGTGGGAGTTAGAAGTCGCTGAAATGCGAGACCGTATTAATGGCTTACGTGAGAAGCTGGTCAATAAACTAGCGGCGTCTGGTGTGAGTAAAGATTTTGCCTTTATTCAAGATCAACGCGGTATGTTTTCTTATTCTGGCTTAACGCTAGAACAAGTTCGCACTTTGCGCAGTGAGTATTCCATTTACATTGCGGATACTGGCCGAATGAGTGTTGCAGGTGTCAGTGATGACAATATTGATTACCTTTGTGAAAGCATTGCTAAAGTCGTTGGTTAGCTCCATTAGATAATTAGCAATACCAGCAAAAAGGCCGAGATGATCAAAATCATCTCGGCCTTTTTTATTTTATGGTAAAAGAGTATTTAGTGAAGCACTCGAGTATCGCTCAATCGCGGCACCGTTTGCATTTCAGGATGAAAATGTTGCACCAAACGAAGAATAGAAGGTTCTAGATTTTCTCGCCAAAAGTCGATTTCTTCTTCCACCATGTTTTTCTGTCTTTCCCAGCCGGCTTCTGTACCAAATAAACGAGCAGGAGCGAGCACTTCGTCAAAGAATTCTCGGTCGCCATCTAGGCCAATACCAATCAGTTTTGCTCCGCGAATAAAGCCAACACACCATTCATCGACAATGATTTTTTGCCGACCATCCACTTCTTGTTCTAAATAAACTGGGTAAAAGTCGCCAAATAATAAGCTGTTCATGGTTTCCATATACATGATCAAAACAAGGCTTAAGAACTCATCTTCTTGCTCTGTATTTTCCCAAATAGGTTGATCTTCATCCGCACCCCAAATAGCGTTTAGCCAAAGGTCTGGCTCTAGCTCTTTTAATGAGCAACCTAGCGCAGTTAAAAATCCATCTAACTCAGATACACAAAGCAGCGATCGGTCACCACCAAACATCATTAAGTAGTGATCAATTTTCTCATAAAGCACTTCTTCGCTTATGATATCATCGCTTGTTGTCTCGGACATTTTTCTTTCCACTTATGTTACGCTGAACACAGTTAAACTACATCGTTTATGATGATTCGACTCTATTTATTCTAGTCTACTATCGCCAAGTTACCGTAGGTTTCTAACCAGTTTTTACGGTCACTGGCACGCTTTTTAGACAGTAATTTGTCAAGCAGCTCATTAGTATCTGGCTTGTCTTCCATTGTTAGCTGTATCAAACGGCGAGTATCTGGCGCCATCGTGGTTTCGCGTAATTGAGACGGGTTCATCTCACCCAAGCCTTTGAATCGCTGAACATTTGGTGTACCACGTTTATTCTCAGCAGCAATTTTATGCAGAGTAATGTCTTTTTCTTCATCATCTAGTGCGTAATGCACTTCTTTTCCAAGGTCGATTCGATACAAAGGCGGCATGGCAACAAACACATGACCATTGTTTACCAAGGCTGGGAAATGACGAACAAACAAGGCACAAATTAGCGTAGCGATGTGCAGTCCATCAGAGTCGGCATCGGCCAAAATACAAATTTTTCCATAACGAAGACTACTTAAATCTTCATCACCTGGATCAACACCCAAAGCGACGGAAATATCGTGAATTTCTTGTGATGCTAACACTTGCCCAGAGTCCACTTCCCAAGAGTTAAGGATTTTCCCCCGTAGCGGCAAGATAGCTTGGAAGTCTTTTTCACGGGCTTGTTTTGCTGAGCCACCAGCCGAATCCCCTTCCACAAGAAACAATTCACTTCGTGAAGAGTCTTGTCCTGAGCAATCTGCTAATTTGCCTGGTAATGCAGGACCTTGCGTGACTTTTTTGCGAACCACTTTTTTGCTGGCTCTCAGGCGCTTTTGTGCACTGTTGATAACAAGGTCAGCTATTTTCTTACCGTCTTCAACGTGCTTGTTTAACCAAAGACTAAAGGCATCTTTCACTGTCGCTGAAATGAAAGCCACGATTTGACGAGAAGACAGGCGCTCTTTGGTTTGCCCTGAGAATTGTGGTTCTTGTAGTTTGGCGGACAAAACGTAACTGCAACGATCCCATACATCTTCTGCGGTGAGTTTGATTCCACGAGGCAATAGGTTGTGAAATTCACAAAACTCACGAATGGCTTCTAGTAAACCAGTTCGCAAACCATTTACGTGTGTACCGCCTTGTGCCGTTGGAATCAAGTTAACATAACTTTCTGTGATCAGCTCTCCACCCTCTGGAAGCCACTGAACAGCCCAATCAACACCTTGAGTTTTTTCTGTTACGCCACCAATAAAAGGCTCTTCTGGTAATAACACAAAGCCTTGGTTGGCAATGGCAAGGTAATCTTTTAATCCATCTTGATAGAACCATTCTTCACGAACTTCTTCTGTGCCGCTTTGATCAATAAAAACCATATGTAAGCCAGAGCAAAGTACAGCTTTGGCTTTTAATAAATGCTTTAAACGAGAAAGGGAGAATTTAGGACTATCGAAATATTTACTGTCTGCGGTGAACTTTACTTTAGTGCCGGTGTTCTTTTTACCGACGGTGCCGATTTCTTTCAGTTCTGAAGTTTTAAAGCCATTTTCAAAACCAATATGGTATTGAATACCGTCACGCTTCACCCAAACTTCTAAAGATGTTGATAAAGCATTTACAACAGAAACACCTACACCGTGTAAACCACCGGAAAACTGGTAGTTATCACCTGAAAATTTACCACCAGCATGTAGTTTAGTCAGGATCAGTTCCACACCAGACACACCTTCTTCTGGGTGAATATCAACCGGCAT
Organism: Marinomonas sp. 5E14-1; assembly: GCF_039939215.1. Classification (NCBI taxonomy): domain Bacteria; kingdom Pseudomonadati; phylum Pseudomonadota; class Gammaproteobacteria; order Oceanospirillales; family Oceanospirillaceae; genus Marinomonas; species Marinomonas sp. 5E14-1. The sequence continues at coordinate 109,225 of NZ_JBDXMW010000002.1, forward strand.
ACCACGACCATTATCTTCTACACTAAGCGAACCGTCTTTATAGAGTATAACTTCTATACGGTCAGCATGTTTTGCTAGGGCTTCATCTACTGAGTTATCTATGACCTCTTGACCTAGGTGGTTAGGGCGTGTGGTGTCCGTATACATTCCTGGACGTTTTTGAACAGGCTCTAAGCCGCTTAGAACCTCTATCGATCCGGCATTATATTCTTTTGCAGACATGCGCTTTTTTTCTTCCAAATTGATAATGCGATGCAAGATTTCTTGTGTATCGCATCAAAACGTAAATTAGATTACTAGAGTCTATCACTGGTTTACACCGTGTGAAATAGTCCAATAAAAGCAGTAGCTTACTCTGTAAGTATTTCAGCGAAGCGAAATATCTCTTTTGTGAAACGGTCAAACTCTGTGAAGCTATGATCGCCTTTTTGTTCATGCGTTAATCGTGCGATTTTAGGGAAGGCATCAAGCGCCGCTTGGTAATCCAGTACTTCATCTCCTTCTTGCACCATTAGCCAATATAATTCCGGCGTAGGATTCGTCACCACAAGCTGTTGAAGCTCGGCCATGTGAGCTTGAGTCAGTTCATATTCTTCTTGAGTATAAGGGTTATATTGTGGCCCTAAATGCTCTTTCAGTAGCTCAGGAGCTTGCACCGCTGGGTTCACTAATATGGTTTTTAGTTGGTACTTTTCCGCAAGATAAGCCCCATAAAAACCACCTAGCGAACTGCCTATTAGCGTAATTCCTGTTGCTTTTTTCTCTTTAATAATTGCTTCAAGCTGCCTAATTGCTTGAGCCGGCTGCCAAGATAAGCGCGGAGAAATAACAGCGTCTGGCTGATTTAAAGCCTTTGCGGCATTACTTAATATTGTTGCTTTATGGGACATTTCTGAGCTGTTAAAGCCATGAATGTAAAGTAAGCTACTCACAGTGGTTCTCTTTGTATTAGGCAAATTGGAAAGACAGCGTGTTGTTTAACCTGTGTCCGTGCTTTAGACATAGTTCCAATAAATCCGCCAACTGCTGGTTTAAGCGAAACTTTTCATCCCGATGCAACATGGCGTCGTTAGGATACGGATAAGCACCTTGATACTGTCGGTGTCCGTCGGTAATTTCAGCAAGACCAACATCATGATAAAGTCGGATAGTCATAGAAAGTGTGGTTTTGAAGAGCAACTCTTTTTCAATTTCTGGGCCAAACTCTAAGGTAATTTCAGATGTAAAACGGCTTTCTTGACCTAAAGTTAGCCTTAAGCGGCTTTCTTGGTCACCCACACTGTGAATCGCAAAATGCCACGCATCCAGAGTTTCTTGGCCACGCATAAGCTTGCCCAAGCGACGGTAATTCAATTCGCCGAGCATCTGCAAGCTAACCAAATCTGGTACGTAGTCGTTTACCTTCTTCTTTGTCATGTGAGCCTTTGTTACATCTGTCATTCTGCTGAGGTTTTTCCTTTTGTAAAAGCTTTTCCAGCTACTTTTGAATCATCTAGTAAGGCATTTAATTGATGATTCATCCGCATATCTTTATCTTGCCAGTATAGATTAAACCAAGCAAAAAAGTGTTCCCTATCTTTATCGGACGCTCGATAGTCTGACGCCAAAAGCGTGTTTGGAAGAGCCACTTCTCGAACCATCACTTTCACTCGACCAATACGACCACAGAGCAAATCCCAACCTGTGATGTTGGATTGCTCGTACAATACGGTGATATCAGTAATTTGTTTAATCGTTTGAGGCATAGTTTGCAATATAAAGCCTACGCCACCCGCTTTAGGTTTTAATAAACATGTATAAGGAGACTCTTGCTGCTGATGCTTAATATCAGAAAAACGCGTGCCTTCAACAAAACTCATGATTGAATTTGGACGTTTCAACAAACGATTGCAAGAACGTTTTGTGGTGGCTAAATCTTTACCAGCTAAACTAGGATTTTTTTCTATTTGTGTTTTTGTATAACGCTTCATGAATGGGAATCCCATTATATAAGTGGCTGTTCCCACCAATGGCAGCCATATAAGTGCTTGTTTCATAAACACTCGTGGTAAAGGGCGACGACCACGCAGTTGAGCGAAAATAACGAAAACATCAACCCAAGACCTATGATTGGCGATAATCAAATGCCAATGCTGAAAATCGGACTTCATGTTCTCATCAAGTTCCCACTCCACATCAAGTACACGATGAAACCACCATTCGTTTGATGCGACCCAGCCGTTATAAAGCCAATCAAAGCTTTGCTCTGCAAATACCTCGTACTTCGATTGTTTTAACAAAAGTAGAGGCGAGACAAGATGAACCAATAATGTCCAGAAAAAAGCGTTCATGCTCATAAATATGAAAGATGTCACACCAACAACAGGCTGTAAGAAAGGCCTTTTTTTAGATGAGAATACGGCTTCTTGATTCATAATGCTAAACACACCAACACTTAACCAACTTCATTTTATTTAGAGCAAGCCATTGCAATCCCATGATAGTGCTGGCGTTTTCTATATCTTGTTCTAGTAAAGCAATCGCTTCATCAGATGACATCAAGTGCAGTTTAATGTCTTCATTTTCATCGTCTAAACCATGAGCTTTTGTCAAATCCACTGAACTAGAATCAAACTCACCAGCATACATACGCAGATATTCGACTAAACCACCCGGTGATGGCACAAATTTGAACATGTATTCAAGACGCTTTACGACAACACCGGCTTCTTCTAAGGATTCTCGACGAGCGACTTCTTCATCTGTCTCGCCCTCTTCGACCATGCCAGCGACAAGTTCAAGCAGCCATGGCGACTCACTTCTTAACATAGTTGGGCGGAATTGCTCGATCAGTAATACTTTATCCTCTACAGGGTCAAATAAAAGCACACAAATCGCATCGTTTCGCACCATCATCTCGCGAGTCATCGGATTGCTCCATTGACCATTAAACTTCTTGTGTTTCAATGTCAGTTTACGCATTTCAAAAAAGCCTTTATAAAGGCATTCGTCTTTTAAAACATCGACATCTTTTTTGCTGTATGTTGGTTTAAAGGTCATATTATCTTGCCTTATACAAACCACTATTTTTTCAGTGGTTCAATATGATTCATTTATCATGGTTGATTTCGTGAGGTTTTGACCTTCAACTCTAACTTGATCTAAAGTCTACTCATCTCATTATAAAAGCCATAAATTGCGGAGTGTCATTCATGGAAAAAGTACGTTGCTCTTGGTGTTTAGGATCGCATGAATACATTCATTACCATGATACCGAATGGGGTGTGCCTGTTTACGACGACCAAAAGCTGTTTGAATGCATTGTACTAGAAAGCGCTCAAGCAGGTCTAAGTTGGATTACTATTTTACGAAAACGTGAAGGTTATCGAGCCGCATTTTATAATTTTGATCCAGTCAAAGTAGCCAAAATGACGAAAGAGGATGTGGAGAGGTTAGTAGTAGATGAAAGCATTGTTAGACATCGCGCAAAGATAGAAGCCACCATTAATAACGCACATGCTTTCTTAAAAATTGCAGAGGAATTTGGTTCTTTCAGTGATTATTATTGGGCATTTAGCGACAGAAAAGTCATTAACAACACGATAAATACACACGAAGATGTACCGGCGGTAACCGGGTTATCAACAAAATTTGCAAAAGATTTGAAGAAAAGAGGCTTTAAGTTTCTTGGAGCAACGACCTGTTATGCCTTTATGCAAGCAACTGGCATGGTAAATGACCACTTACAAGATTGTATCGCCAGAGAAAGACCTTATGTAGGCTAATTGGGATCTATGCTTCGTATCTTTTCAAGATGCGTATGAATCGTTTTTGCTACTCGGTTTGCGCCTTGATCATCCACTAAATTCTGTGCTGTTTTGCGAGCTTTTTCTTGCCACATTTCATCTAGCCATAAACTGTTCAGCTGTTTAACAAGAAGTGTTACTCGCTCTTTCTGGATATCCGGAGTGACCCCATCAAAACGAACTGTGCGACACCAATCTAATGGAACATGCTGCTCTAATGATCGCGTTTGATTGTCCGCCACTTGTGCAAATACAGTAGGGACACCCAAACAAGCTAACTCAAATAAGGTTCCACCAGCGGCAGAAACAGCTATTTTAGCGCACCTCATCAAAGGAGTTACATCTGTCACATCCCTTTCAATCTCTATATTTTCCTGTTGACAGAAAGTCATGACAGAGTTGGCATTCACCGCGTTCTTACCAAGCATCACCAAGATATTTTCTCTGGGAAAACCCGAATACAACAAAGACTGTAAGATAGGTAAAGTGAGAGCAAGAGGATCGGTTCCTCCTAACGTAATAAGCAGCTTATGAGGACGATGATTTTCCTTTTTCTGTGTTTTTAAAGCATGAGGAAAATAAGGTCTTAATAAAGCATATCGGCTCCCAGTGAGAGGGTTCAGTACAGAGGAAGCGTATATTTCATTCAATGGATTTAGCACCCAAGTAGCCGAAAAGTCGCCTCTATCATTCATATCATCTAGCACCAGTAAATTCTTTTGATGCTGGTATAAACGATTAATATCTGAAGCTTGATAGCCGTAATGGTCTAAAACCACCAAATCAGCCTGTTCTGCTAATGGAAGGAAATCTGCCTCTGAATCAATGAGTCTGTCGCTCACGTCTGAAAGCTCAGCATAACGACGATGGGCGACAAATTCACAATGCCAACCCAAAGCTTGAAATGCGTGAATTAGTGCTTGGCAACGAACTCTGTGCCCCATGCCAATTTCGACAGAGGCATCCGCTCGGATAAAGGCTTTCACTTTCTATTAGCCATTATAATATGTGATGAGGTGGTCATTACCCTCATCAACATATTCAGAGGCTTGTTGAAGCATGTTTGGCATTTCCTCTAAAAATTCACCCCACTGTTCAAATAGGTGGCGAGCACGCATCACGGTTTCTTTTTCATTCTGATATTTAAATATAAATTGAATGATCAAGAAGGAGGAATAAGTAAAGGAGCCAATTAACAGGTCATAAATATGACGATGAATACTGCCTTTTAAAAAGTAAATATGACGATGGTGCGACCAAAGTAAATCACACACTTGCTCTCGCGTTGTGATGGTTTCATCCCAGCCTTGTTGCAAGGTGCGACTGATTTTACAGAAATCGCCCACTGAAATAAGCGCTTCGGCAGGTTGGTTTAGCAACATTTCTGGTGGTTCAGTGAAGAAGATGCTCTCTAAAATATCAATCACTTCCTGATGATTGATTTTTGGGTCCATGATCAAAACATCTTCGAGATGAAGCGGCGTTACACCTTCTATTTTGGCACCATCAGACAGGTTGAAACTGGCGAAATTTCGACGTTTGTTAAGCTGTCGTGTTAATGATTCAAGCTGCACTCGTGAAGTGTCCATCATTCCTGTGGCAAAAATAGTACCGCCGAAATTACCTTCGCGCTCGACTAGCTTTGCCTCTTGGAAAGTTTGGAAGCCAGACTCTTTACCATCTTTGTAATAACCACTGTGCACTGAATGATGGCTCGTCTTGTCTTTAAAACCATTATCAACACCAAGGTAATAAACGTTATTAAAACCAAAGAAATGAACATAAGATAAAGCTAAGTTCGCCACTACAGGGTTGCAATAATTCAACTGCACGTATTCTGTTGTGTCACCATGGGAGCGGGCTTGGTTTAGCATCAAAGAGGTAATCGCTTCACCCGGTTTCATTGCCATGCCAGAACGTTTGAAGCAATCAAAAAGGCCAGGGTGCATAACATTGACAGACAAGCCCCAAATTTTATCTAGATAATCTTGGTCCAAAAATAGAAATTTATCGACCGTCTGCTTTAATCGTTCAATATCCACATGAATATCTGGTGTTACACCTAACTTCTTCAGTGTATTGATCGTCGAGCCACAGCAAATCAGTAATACTTGATCTCGAACTTCTTTAACTAATTCAATGCCTTGGTCTAATGATGGACCATTACCTAAAATGAATACTGGAATGTCTTTTACCCATTTAGGTAAAGCATCTTGCCCAGGGAAGTGAGCAACTTTTGTTTTAGGTAGTGACGTTAATCCTTGTGCGATACCGATCAAAGCATCATCAAAAAAGCCCCACCCCATTACTTGGCGTGCGTAATGCTTTTTAAAATAATCAATAGCGGCATTATTTTCTAAGCTGGAATAAGACACATACAAATAGGTTTCTGGCGCCATGAAGTAGCCATTTTCTTCTAGCTGATGAAGGTATTTGTCAGTGAAGTCTTCAGCGTTTGTTCCTAAAAAGAAATGTATTGTACGACCATCGTTATTGAACGTTTCTAAGACATGCTCCCATTCAATGGCAAACAATGAATAATAAAAAAGGTCCAGATCACGCTCATATATGTATAAATGTTTGATAGAGCGTTGCGCAAGAATAGCTTCAAGTTGGTAGCCAAATTCAAGTCCAAATAGAATTGTTGAACCAACAAATTCAGGCCAGCCTTCTGATTCTTCAAGGCCTTGTAATTGGATTTCAACCTGATCGAGCATTTTATTGCTGTAATGAACATGACGGCTCGGGTGGTTTTCAGTCCGCTCTAAATTCAATACAGTTTTATTCGGTGTTTTAAAAGCTTGAGCAACTTTTTCGGAAGCTTCTTTTCTAGGATTATCGGTAAAAATCGGAGTTCGGGTGTCGTCACGAAAGAGGTTTAAATCACCACTCTCTTCCATATAAATATGACGCTTTTGAGGTTGATAACCTTGAAAAGATTCTGAGATATGCGGCATGATCCGAGAAAATACCGTCATATTGCGGATGTATCGGTCGGTTAATTCTTGATCATACTCTTTGAGGCGTTCTACACCTTTTTCAAATAAGGAAACAAATGCTTCAGCATACTCAAGAGAAGGTATTGGTTCCTCATTACGCATTTTTTACGCCTTTATATTTCCGCACCCCTTTGCGGGACTTATTCGTTATATAAAGTTGTCGCTGCATTTCTTTATGTACATCACGAATAAGTTGTGTAGCAGATTGATGAATAGTGATGAATTGCTTTATTTTGTTGTTGCTTTCTTGGTCATTCGGAAACGGTTTGATAATGCGAATGAAGCTGTCATTTTCTTCGCATAACAGCTGTATTTTTTCAATGTCCTTGTCTATCACACATTGCTCTAACTCAGCACTTAACTCCGTTAAGTGAGACACATCAAGCATTAAACCGCCTCAACTCGAGCTTCGTTTCTTTCATCATATGCAACTTGTTTATCAGCAGGAGAAATCTGATCCCAAGCCCCTTTAATTTGTAAAAGCAATCCCATAACCTGATCAATGATCGATATATCTTTAGTTGCACTCGCTTCCGTGATGCGGACAGTCATATACTCATACAATGATTCAAGATTATCCACCAACTCTGGGTTCACATCTCTATCTAGCGCATCTCTCAGTGCATTAATAATTTCAACAGCGCGGGTTAACGAGGCTGATTTGCCTTCCCAATCAGAGCGCTCAATACAACCTTTACCTAAAGCAAGTTTTTCAAGTGCACCTTGCATTAGCAGTTGAATGATACGATGAGGATCAGCGGAAGCTAAGTCAGACTTTATTGAGTCTTTTCTATAAGCTTGGATCCCTTTACTCTTGTACATAAATAACCCCATTACATCTGTATTTCAATTTTTGATAAATTACATCTGAGATAAAACAGTATTTAAATAGTTCCCTTGAGCATTCATGTTTGCCAAACGAGAATCCAAACCTGTGAACTTGTCTCGAAGAGATTCTTCATACCGAGCCATACGGTCTTCGTAGTTTTCCAACCTTATTTCAGTACTATCAATCGATCCTCGAACAGATTCTTTTAATGAGTTCGTCATCCCTCTTGTGCCAGTGTAATTATCTAAAAGATTTTCTAGAGACTCGGCTAATCCATTTTCACCTGTCATTAAAGAGACAATATCGCTGTACCCTCTTTTGACTGCATCATCAAATTTGGCGCTATCAAAGCTCAGCACACCCCTGTTATCCATCTTGACACCAAGGTCAAAAATCGATGTAAATACACCATTATCACTTCGCCCTGTCATTAACTGAGTTGACAATGACGACTGCAAATTACGGATCATACTATTGCCATCTAAGGCTGCATTTTTGTCTGTACTACGTTTAAACAAACTTACCATTTCATTATATGACTGGATAAACTGTTCAATGGTTTCTTGAACTGTTTTTTGATCAAAGCTGACATCTACTTTTGTCGCTTCATCTGTGACAGCCAATGCTTCGATAGATAAACCAGCGACAGCATTATCAAAAGTATTTGTCTCGTTCCTAATCTGAATGCCATCCACTGTAATCACAGCATCACGGGCTTGTTCTCCCAGTGGCGTATACAATCCCGCAGACATACCTTCTGTAGAAACACTGCTTAGACCACTGAAAGAGCTGCTCGTTATTGCGACTTCATCGTCATCTTCTTCAGGTTCAAAAGTGTCTTCTTCCTTATCTACAGTCTGTTTAACGACAGCTTCTTCGATTTCTTTAATGTCATCTTCAGGAATTGGGCCATCATTTGCGAAATCTACATCATCGCCAGCTAAATCCAACTCATCAGGTTCTTCTATTTCTTCTGGTTCTTCTTCTACTGGTGGTTCTTCTTCTACTGGTGTTTCTTCTACGACGGGTTCTTCTACTTTATCCTCTTCAGGAAGAGCTTCTTGTTCAATAGGTGAAGAGTTGAAAATGCGCAGTGTATTTCCGGCACCTTGAATCGTCGATGTTGCGGTAAAGAAGAGGTTCCCATTGCCATCGTCCACTAAATTAGCAGATACACCAAAGTTATCTTCCGATGTATTAATTAAGTTACGAAGTTCAGAAAGGGTTGTTCCAGCAGCAACAGAAATTGAAAATTCATTGTCGCCTGCTTTTAAAGTAAGAGTGTCGTCTTTCTTTGTAATGACATCATCTGCGGAAGTGAATACTCCAGGAGCCGACATAACGCGGCTGCCTTTGGCAACTTGATTGATGTCAATTGAATAAGATCCATTTGAGGCGGTATTGTCTGTAGTAACAGACATGACCTCTTCGCCTTCTTCTTGAGCTATTTTTGCATCACGCCCAGTAAAAAGATCTTCGTCATTTAAGGTTTGAACTGTATTTTTAAATGTATCAATAGCAGATCCGACCTGACCTAATGCTGACAGTTCTGCTTCGTATCCATTTATTTGATTTTGATAAAGTCGGACTTTTGCGTCTTTTTGAGCACTCACCATTTCTTTTACGAGGGATTCCAGGTCTAAACCAGACCCGGCACCCAATGAGCCTATAGACATAACTTTATCTCCTAACTTATCTACATTATTTGCTACCTAATCATGCTTCACTGTTTACCAAGGTTCCCCTGATATCGCTAAGCTGACTCATAATAGCATCAATTCTTTCAGACATTTTGAGAAACTCTTCCGTCGGAATCTGACGGACGACATCTCCTGTCGACTGATCTAAAACTTTAACTATATTTTGCTCTTGTTCTTCCGCCATTTCAAAGGTTAACTGCACATTCAATTGAGACATTTGTTCATTCATCATCTCAATATCGCGTGGTTCAACTTTAACAAGAGAACTAGAAGAGCGGGCATCTTTGCTTTCTTGATCTGTTTTTGCTGTATCGGCCATATCCTGAACGACTTTAGCTTTTGCCTGACGGATCGTTGCGAAATTTTCCGCTGCCCTTTGTTCAGGGTTAACAGAATAGCCGATGCTTTGTTTAGAAAAATCACTGGTATTAATAGACATCCAAGATCTCCTTCAAATAAACAAAAGCTGAGACTACTTCATAAGTAAGTCCCAGCTTTACTTCCGTGACCATCTTACCTAACTTAGCCTAAAAGAGACAAAGCGGTTTGTGGACGTTGGTTTGCTTGAGACAATACAGAAGAACTTGCTTGTTGAAGAATTTGCGTACTTGTTAGTTTCGCAGTTTCTTCCGCAAAGTCAGCATCACGTACACGAGATCGTGCAGCAGATACGTTTTCTGCAATGTTACTTAAGTTACTGATAGAAGAGCCAAAACGGTTTTGAATCGCACCCAAATCTGCACGTTTAGAGTCAACTGCACTAATCATATTATCGATAATATCAATCATACTTTGTGCGTTAGCAACAGAGGATACAGACGCACTTGTTACACTGATTTGCACAGTAGATGCACTACTTGATAGGCCTGACATAGTGAAACCACCATTGGCAGCGTAATCAATTGAGTTATTTGCACCACCACTCGTCATACTGAAGCTAATAGTTTGGTTTGAATCAGCACCTACTTGGAAAATACCTTCATATTCACCTGCTAATAACTTTTCACCACCAAATGTTGTGATATCAGCAATACGGTTGATTTCCGTAGATAGCTGCTTGATTTCTTGTTGGATAGCAACACGATCATCGTCAGAGTTAGATCCGTTAGCAGACTGAATCGACAAAGTACGCATACGTTGCAACATACTTGTTGTTTCGTCCAAAGCACCTTCAGCAGTTTGCGCTACAGAAATACCATCGTTCGCATTACGTACTGATTGGTTAAGACCATTAACCTGAGAAGTCAATCGATCCGAGATTTGAAGGCCTGCGGCATCATCTGCAGCGCTGTTGATACGCTGACCAGAAGACAAACGCTGGAAAGAGACATCTAAGTCATTACTAGAATTCATCAACGAACGCTGCGCATTTAAAGATGAAGTATTTGTATTTACGTAAAGAGCCATCATAGCCTCCTAAATTTTCATTAAATCCTGCAAAGAAGCAGATCGTATTAAGGTTTTCGACAAGAGTTTGAAAACCTTTAGTCAATTTCGGAAAATAATTTCCTAAAGTCGGAAAAAACCTTCCTAATATTCGGCAAAAATATGCCTAACTAATTGTTTTAAATAAACTTAAAGCAATTAAATCTTTTTTCTCTTTTTTTTATGAAAAATGCATTTTTCTCATTAGAATCATCATTTCTCATACAAAAAAGAGCATTTATCCGGGTTATTTTGTCTAGCCAGCACTTCCAATAAACAAAAAAACTGACTAAACCAAACCGCCACCGAAACAATCCGCCACCCTCCCTTTCTGTCAAACTCCAAAAAAGGCAAGAAGGCGCCTCACCAGAACAAAAAGCATCCGCTTTTTGCCATAAAGATTATCCTTCCATCACCGCCTCAATTTCACAGTGGCTAAAGCGTTTCTAAACTCAAAAAACACACCTAGAATTAACAACAGACAGCTACCGAAATTTTGTGTTTTGCCCTCGCGAGCATCATCAATACTCAAGAGCTAAAATCCTCATCAAGTAGACATTTACCCTGCGTAATCATGTTTCTTTTTGACTAGCTATTTTCAATACACGGATTTATCCGTCTAAACCTACTTTTCAAAGAACACAAAAAAACTATTTAGTAATAAGTCCTAAAAAGTGATTTGTGGATTTCCCACTTTTTAGTCAACACTGTCCCGCTAATAACTTTTTCCACTAGCAACCCGAGCCACTTTTGAGATCGATAAAAATAGGCGACAAATGCTCTGCCACAAGCGCGAGTCACAACAAAACTTTCACTCAAACCATCAAAATAAATCGCCCAATTCAACAGTCCAAATCCACTCACATATTTCAGATACAGAGCAGCTATAAGCATTAACGACTTACAGCCGCACAAAGCTCCATAAAAAAGACATCAATGTTCGCTTTGCAAAAATGTTCGGTCTGCAAAAAATAGATTTTTCACAAGCACAGCTAATATCAAGACAACTCAGTGACTCACTCATCTAGATAGGCTTTTCAAATACAGCCATTCGCTTACACATAAGCCAGCCTTCAGCTTTAAGCCAAACATTCACTTATCTCGCGATGATGGCCTTTAACAAACATGATCTTGTGAACGCTCTGCACTCCAGCTTCCAACCGTGCAGAACATACGTGCCAAATAATCTAGCCATAAATCACACACAGTTCTCATCTAGGCCATTTAACGGATCAACCAGTAAACCGAGCTTAAAACCATTAGCAGTATTCCTGGAACAAACGGACAACAAGCATTTAAGCCTCACAAACATCGAGCATTCCACCCAAAGCACCTAAGCCTGCCGCTTCCCGAAATCGAGCCAAGCAATAAAGCACATAACACTGTTTTTAAAGCGTACGAACCCATTCATCTGACTGCGCCTTTTTAGACACACCCAAGTCGTCATACAAAATGCTCTTAAGCCTTGGGGCAAACATGCATCTGTCCTCTGTGGTTTTCTTTAATCATCAATATTTTTCTAATAACCTGTACTCCAATCTTTTTCTGCTTAATAAAAAGCCATCAAAAAAGTCGTTATAAAAATGAACAACAAAGCATTCAATTAAGCCTTTGACATAACCCGTAAGAAACGCGAATCAAATCCACTAACAATGCTTCCAAACACAGAGACGCAGGCAAACACTTACATTTCACGATCATGCAAAAGCCTCACAAAAAAGACCTAGATTTGTCGCGTACTAGTATTGGTTCTGCAAAAAACTGCGCTTTGCAAACATCACTTCCATCAAGGCAAGCGGACTCATTCATCGGAATGTGCTTTTTAAAACACACCCAAACCATTAGATGTAAAAAGCTCTTTAGCCCTCGGCTAAACATGCTCTTACGCTTCCATGATTTTTCTTAACCATCTTTGTCTTATGAATAATCTGTACTCCAATTTTTTTAGCATTAGCCAAAAGCACAACACCTTGTTGTAGCCAAGCTTCAGCAATAAAATATTTTTGTGGGCTCAAATAGCCAAGAACGCGCAACATTCCTCAAAATGAAACATGGCACTCGCTCAAAGACCTTCCCCCTTAAAACTGCTTTTACTGGTCAACTCGCCACCCCTTGGCTAAAACAAACAAGTGATGAAAAAGTGTTGCTTCAATAAAAAACTCTAAGATTCTTCTTACCGTTACGTTGCATAAGAAGTTCATATCAAAGTCAGCCAAGGGCAAAAAAACGGTTACCTTTCTTAATCAACCTAACGCCATAGCTCTCTTTGATATAAACCTCACTCTTCCCTTTTCTCCTTTAAAACATTCCCTAAACAGTGGAAAAACCAATATTTAGGTAAAAAAATGCCGGGTGAAAAAATCCACCCGGCTTAAAAGGCACCTCTAGGAGAGAGAAGTAGCCTGATTCCCGAGACAATACTCGAATATTTTGAATAAGCAGCAGTCTAGTGCTGCTTTACATCATCCTGTTTTATTTAATTATTTATCAAATTAGTTCCCTAAAAGAGATAACGCTGTTTGTGGACGCTGGTTTGCCTGAGACAGAACGGTACTACTCGCCTGTTGCAAAATTTGCGTACTTGTTAGATTTGCAGTCTCCGCTGCAAAGTCAGCATCTCGCACTCGAGCTCGAGCAGCTGAAACATTCTCAGCAATGTTACTCAAGTTAGTAATGGTTGAACTGAAACGGTTTTGTATCGCACCTAACTCTGCTCGCTTATAGTCCACCGCTGCAATCATCGAGTCGATAATCGCGATCATACTTTGCGCGTTTACTATCGTTGATACAGATGCCGTGGTTTCACTCACTTGGGAAGATGCCTGGTTTGATAGGCCAGACATGGTAAAACCATTATTTGCCTGATAATCAATCGAGTTATTTGGCCCACCAAACTCCATCGTAAAACTGATTGTTTGGTTTGCATCCGCACCTACCTGGAATATCCCTTCATAAGTACCGTCGAGCAAGTTAGCACCACCGAATGTTGTTGTATCAGCGATTCGATTAATCTCTTTAGATAGCTGCGCCATTTCTTGCTGTAGTGCCACACGATCTTTGTCTGAGTTAGACCCGTTTGCCGCCTGAATAGACAAGGTACGCATACGCTGTAGCATGTTAGTTGTTTCGTCTAAGGCTCCCTCTGCCGTTTGCGCTAGAGAGATACCATCGTTTGCATTTCGTACAGATTGGTTCAAACCATTAATCTGTGAGGTCAAACGATCGGAAATTTGAAGACCCGCAGCATCATCTGCTGCACTGTTAATTCGACGACCAGAAGATAAACGTTGAAAGGACGTATCAAGGTCTCGACTGGAGTTATTCAACATACGCTGAGCGTTCAGCGAGGACACATTAGTATTTACGTATAAAGCCATTTTTTCTCTCCTAAAAATATTTTATTATCGAGACAACCTTTTGATTTAATTATATATTTGGTTTTTGTCTCTTATTAAAGTTATCGACACCTTAGCGTTGACCTTTAATATTTTTTTTGATTTTTTTCATGTTTCAAAGCTTTCTAAAACATAAAAAAGCGTCACTCAAAGTTATCGTGCAAGAGGTCAATAACTTTAAAAATAAAGGCAAAAAAAAGCGTAAATAGATGAAAGAAATCAAAATGCGAAAAAAACTAAGAAAAAACACATAGAACACTAAAGTTTTTAGAAAATCGGCCTCAATTATCAGCTCAAAAAGCGGACAAACTGATCGAAAATGAGACTCTATAAGAGTAGAAATCACAGAAAAGAAAAACGCAAAAAACAAGTTTTACACAAAAAGTAAGACATAAACGATGAACGGTGAACGGTGAACGGTGAACGGTGAACGGTGAACGGTGAACGGTGAACGATGAACTATGATATGTGATCGATAAATTGCAACTTCAGAGACTGAGGGTCAACTTCTTTCTCTATCACCACTTCAGTTCTCAAATTAGCAGACTTATTCAATTCAATATCTGACGGCTCAATAAAGGACTTATTCGTTAGACTGTAAACTTGGCGCACTAAAGAAGGCTGAAAAGCTTTATTTAATGTCAGAACAAAACCAACTCGGCCATTCGATAAGGCAACACAAGAGCCCACTGGTACACTGCCTATATGCTTCAGGAATACACTCAATAATTCTTTATCGAATGCCAAGCCTGATTCATCGCGCATTTTCCTCCAAGCCTTAATCGGCCCCATAGAAGGCTTATGAGGTTGCTCGGAAGTCATTGCATCATAAGCATCAACAATGGCCGCAATCTTTCCATAAACGGAAATTTCTTTATCCTGCTTACCTTCAGGGTAGCCAGTGCCATCCATTTTCTCATGGTGGTCATACAGCATTTGGTAAACTGCTTTTGGAATACCTTCACACTTTTGCAAGATTTGTTCACCAAACTGTATGTGTTTGCGAAACAAATCAAATTCCCCAGAAGTCATCTTTGTTGTTTTAGACATCATTGCACTAGGTAAGCGGAAACGCCCTAAATCAAACAATAAGGCACCAAGACAAATAACCTCTATATAAGCGTTAGAAAGTTTCAAAGCCTTCGCAAAGTGAACTCCAAGAACTGCCATTCCCATAGCATGTTGCTCTAAATAGATAGAAGCGTCTTTGATATGGCGAATTGCCATTAAGGAAAAATTATTGCGTGTATGAGATTCAATTAGACGACGACAGAATTTCATCAGCTCAAGTATCTCTAATTGTTCACCTCGCTTGAACAACTCAACTTGCGCTGATAACAAGAGGTGCCCATCTTTGAACAACTTAAAAGCTGTTACTGTTTCACCATCAAATGAGGTTGGAATATATTTACTTTCGATATGCTTTTGTTGAGCTGTAGATGCCTTTATATCATTTCGGGTCACTTCAGCTGAAAGTTTGAGAGTTTCTGACGCTGATACTTCAGAAATATTTTCTGCTTCTGTTTCATTGCTCATACGAGCTTTATAGCTAAGAATATAATCTCTAGTATGTTCGTTTAGTTCTTGTCGAAGATAACGAAATAAACTCTGCTTTCTGGTGTGCTTCGTACGTAATTCTTTGGTATTAAAACCAGGCTGAAGTTTTTTTAAACTTTTAACAGAACGTCCTGTAGCAATAGACATACACAAGAAAAGAAACCGCTCCTCAGCATCATACAAACGCTCACGGCGGCTATTTAATAATTTATGATCATTAGCGTAATAAGGGTCATAAGGAAGGAAAGAAGCATCTAGTGTAGAACTTAAGATATCAAATGCCACCTGCCTCATGGCAATACTGACCACTCGTTCTTTTCGGCCATGCAGCCCAATCAAGGTTTTCACGCGCTTACTGTTTAATACTTTTAGCTTGATTTCCATAATATCGAGTATTTCATTGATATCAAAATACCCAACATTAATATCAGCACCAAAGCATGACTCTACATTAAACGCTGGCATTGCCTACCCTATATCCAAAACTTACATTTGATTAAACAGTGACAAATTACTAATACGAGAAAATACTTTTTGGGAAGCAGTTAGTGCAGACTCTTTCATAGACAATTCTGTAGCTGCCTCAGAAATATCCAAACCACCAATTCGGTCTTGAGCTGTTGCATTTGATAACTGATTGGCAGAACTAAACTCTTCTCTATCTTGAAGCACATTCAATCTGGCCCCCACATTAGAGCGCCCTTCTCCAACCATTTGCTGAGCATTATTAATGCTGGTTGTGGCATCAAAAAACGCTTGTTCACGCTCTTCAGATGTGGAGAACTTATTTTTTAGAACATCAAGAGTATCATTGATCTCATTCAAAACGTTATCACGCCTTGGCTGATCTAAGGAAATATCCACTGCAGAGCCAGGCTCACCTCTTAGAATAAATAACATACCGCCAAAGGTAATCGGCTTACCGGCAGTATAAGAACCAGATAAAACGGTCTCACCGTCATTATTCACAATACTGTAAGTACCAGGTGTTCCATCAAACGCTCTACGCCTTTGCTGATCCTCTCTCTCATCAGAACCGACATAAAGATAGTCATTTAAATCAAAATCCTCACCTTCCTCAAGCACTGGTAAGGTTGTCAAAAAATACCGGTTAGCGTCAGGGTTTTCTGGATCATAATGATCTTCCATAAATTGATCAAAATCACCTTGGTTTTGTACTTTGGCTGATAAAGAGACATCCCCAAGAATCAAATCAGAAGTAAAAGATCGGTTCGTCCAGATATCCTGGAACAGTTTCTTTCCTGAATCTGTAACAGGTATCCTCATACCTTCTGAGATTTGTGCAAACTTTTGCCCTTCATTCCCTGTCCATTCGTAACGCCCATTACTACTAAGGACAAAAGGAGGCCCTAACGAATCTGTGCCAGCAAAGATATATGTACCATCTGCACTTCTTGCATTCATCAGTTCAGCCATAGTTTCTGTTATCATTGAAATCTCTTGCGCTATGGCTTCAAGATCTTCTTGGGTATTAATATCATTTTGCGCCTGTATAAAAAGCGTACGCACTTCGTCAAGCGAATCATTCAAACTGTCTAGCGCAACTTCTTGATACTCAAGATTGCTGGTTGCCATCTTCATTGCATCATCGAACAACTTAAGCTTATGCGAATCAGCTTGGTACATTAATACTTGACTAGCACCAACAGGATTGTCACTCGGCTTCACAATATCTGTTTGCGCTCCGATTTTTTCCTGAATATTCAAGATTTTTTCATTAGCCTGACCAATAGCTCGACTCGATTGACTAAAGATTAAATTATTTGTCACTCGCATAAACTTACCTCATTATCCCAAGCAGTGTCTCAAACGTGGTACGAGCTGCCGTCACTACTTGCGCAGAAGCTGAGTAAGATTGCTGATATTTAAGCAAGTTGACAGCCTCTTCATCTAAACTCACTGCGGACAACCTATCTCGACGAGCCATACTATCATTCATAATAATTTCACTCGACTCCGCATGCCCAGCCACTTCAGCAGTTTTACTTCCCACATAGGCGATAAAGCCTGCAAATGATTTAACTAAACTCGCTTCACCCTCAACGAGCAATTTATTTTGCAAATTCACCAGAGCCAATCCATTAAAGTTATCGGCAGGACCTACATTATCTGTACCAATAGAGAACTCATCTCCAACTTGAGGTCGAGAAGACACAGATACATCAAAGCCTGCATCACTCGCCAATCCGGCTTGCTCTAACAAATTACTATAATGCGTTACATTCTTCACTTCGGCCAATTCAGTACCCGACGCATCATGCACGATGTATGAAGTCGGCGATGTAAAATAAATCTTATGCGGTGTATTTGGATAAAGTGTCGCATCAAATGCAAAAGCTGAAGTGCTCGGGTCCGTATTTGTGATGGACTCGAGGGAAATCTTTGCATCAGACAAGTTATTTGAATCTGTATCCACGCCAATTGGCGCACTTAACGCTAAAGCATCACCATTCTTCGCATAAAGCGCCAGATTTTTTGCGGCGTCTTCTGTTGGGATAAAGCGAAATTCATCGTTTTCATCAATTTTATCGAAATCTGCAACTCGGATATCTAAACCCAACTCTTCAATTTTATAATAGCCATGACTGTTCGGTGTAAGCACTGATGGATCAAATATCACAGACGGCCCATTTGCTCTGCCATTTTCATCGTATTTCGTAATAGCAAATCGGTCATCATCCGTTCTGGTTAATTCATAGGTATCTCTCGTGATCTTTGCAGATTCTCCAGCGGATACTCGAACCGTGATATCCGATAACTTATGTAAGTTATCTTTCGTTGAGTAGATCTCAATATCACCCAATGTAAAGAGGTCTCGTCCAAAGTCACCATACGCATCAAGACCTTTGGCATTTTGTACATTCATAGCATCAGCAATCGAGATAGCGTGCTGCCCTAAAGTACGGTCGGCGTATTCACTAAATTCAGATCTAAAGTCAGCCAGACCACCAATACTGCCACCAAGTTCATTGGTCTTCAGTGCGACATTGTAATCCCCAAAATCCACAACCAAACGTATTTTTTGAGGTTCTAATGGGTCCGGAAGCACTTTGAGTTCCGTTGGATTTTGGTTCATAACCACGGGCTGACCATTCTTCAATTGAATAGTCATTAAACCTTTATCGCTAAATTGCACCTTGATATCCAAGTATTGCGATAACTCTTTTGCTAACTGTTCTTGCTGATCTCGTAATTCATTAGCAGGAGAAATAGAAAGCCCTTCTTCTCTCAAAATCTTATCATTAAGATCAGATATTTTCGTCGTAATAGTATTCAGCTCCGTTAATGATGCAGACAACTGCTCATCAACCAGCTTTTCTTGGCGAGTTACAATATCTGATAAAGTTTGATATTGCTCTACTAAATT
Organism: Marinomonas sp. 5E14-1; assembly: GCF_039939215.1. Classification (NCBI taxonomy): domain Bacteria; kingdom Pseudomonadati; phylum Pseudomonadota; class Gammaproteobacteria; order Oceanospirillales; family Oceanospirillaceae; genus Marinomonas; species Marinomonas sp. 5E14-1. The sequence continues at coordinate 128,303 of NZ_JBDXMW010000002.1, forward strand.
ATTGAGACTGGAATGAGCAAGCTGCCTTAAAGACGAAGATGTTGGATCATTATTTGCAGTTTGTAACGCATCAAAAGCCTCATTCAAATAACCAGTAAGCGCAATACTGTCTTCAGCTAGCAGATTATCTGCCACCGTCATCATAGAATGATAAGTATCATAATAAGCATAATCGGATTGGTCAGATCGCATCTGAGCACTGACGAAATTATCAACAAGGCGAGAAGTGTCATGAATAACAACACCACCAATCGGAGAGCTGGTCGTATCGGTTCGCTGACGGCTGTAACCCTCAGTATCCACATTGGCCGTGTTCTGCCCTGTCGTATTAATACGAGCATTACTAGACTGAAGTCCAGTCAAACCAATTGAATATAAACCTGAGCTCATTTGCTCACCTCTAGTATGTTGTTTAAGAAATAACTCACATCTTAATTTGTCACTTTAAGACAGTTACTGCAAAAACCTTACCAAAAGTAATTTTATGAGACTTTTATTTCTACAACCCTTGAAACCACTGGCTTTCAAGGATGCTATTTATTTTTTCAGAGTACTTAGGATCCGTTGCGTAACCCCCTCTCTGTAATGAAGCGGCAAACATTGACGCGTCGTCTCCAGACTGAAGGGCATCTTTATACCGTTCACTGGAACTGAGGAAATTAGCGTAATCATCGAAGCTTTGACTAAAGGAATCGTAGGCTCGAAACGCGGCCTTTTCACGCTTAGCAACACCGTCTCGAAACTCTAAAGTATTAACAACTGCTCGGTCTCCTGACCAACGGCTATCCGCCTTAATACCAAATAAATTAAAACTTGCCGCACCATCTTCTTTAGCAATGGGGTACTTCCCCCAACCAGTTTCAAGAGCCGCCTGAGCCAGTATTGCTTTAGGATTAACACCAAGTTTCTCTGCAGCTTGTTGGGCATGAGGCCATAAGCTCTCAACAAATTCATCTGGAGAGTTAAATACAACCGATAAGGCAGAAGGGGTCGCAACAGCATCATCACCAGAAACGGTTGAACTGGCTTGAGCGCTCTCTTCTTTTTGAACGGCTTGAACAAACTCTGTAGATGCTCGCTGGGCAAGCGCTTGAATTCTCACTAAATCTTGTTTCGCCACTTGGTTAAGGAAGTCGGTGTCTCCTCGTTCTTTTGCAGCAAGTGAACTGGCTTGACCTTGCTGCGTCTGATATTGACGTATTAATGCCTCAGACAAACCAATTCCGCCACTCGAAGAAAGGCTTTGTGACATCTGGGAATCCATCATGTCTTGATATTGCTTGGTTTGCGTACTAGAAAAAAGGCCACTTCCAATCGCCTCATTCGTGCTACGCATATTCTTCAGCAGCATGTTAATAAAAATGGACTCAAATTGCTGAGCCACTTCTTTTAACGCAGCATCAGGGTCTTTTTGAGCTTTTGTTTTTAACTCAGTAAGGTTCGAAAAGTCAGCAAAAAAATCTTGATTCGATGGAACAGAGTTCATAAAACGACCTATATAACAACTAAGTCTGCATTAATGGCGCCTGCTTGCTTTAACCCTTCAAGGATCGCCATCACATCACCAGGAGCAGCACCGACTTGGTTAACCGCTCTTACAATATCATTCAGTGACGCACCGGGGTCAAAAACAAACATGTGACCACTGTTATTACCTATCTCAATTCCTTCACGAGGCGACACTATCGTCTCCCCTCCTGTCACAGTTCCATCCTGACCAACAGTCGGAGGCACTTCTTGAATAGTCACGGTTAAGCTGCCATGTGTAATTGCCGCAGGAGATACTTTTACATGCTGGCCAATAATGATAGTACCTGTACGTGAATTAATCACGATACGTGCACGTTCTTCCGCCACATCAACTTCAAGGTTCTCCAGAATGGATAAGAAAGTCACACGCTGACTCGGATCTCTTGGTGCTGTTACTCGAATGGATGTTGCATCAAGCGTGGTTGCCACGCCATCACCCAATAAATTGTTAATTTTATCTGAAACCTGCTTAGCGGTTGTGAAATCAGGACGATTAAGGTTAAACGTCAGGGTATCGCCAGAGTTAAAGCTACTCGGAACCACTCGCTCTACACTTGCGCCATTAGGAATACGGCCAACAGTCGGGATATTTCCAGATGTCCGTGAACCATCCTCACCATTCGCACCTAATCCACCGATCACTAAATTACCTTGAGCGATAGCATAAACAGCACCGTCCGCTCCTTTCAAAGTTGACAAAAGCAAGGTACCGCCACGCAATGCGCTCGCATTACCGATAGAAGACGCTGTTACATCAATTTTTTGGCCCGGCTTTGAGAAAGCTGGCAAAGTAGCCGTTAAGGAAACTGCCGCCACATTCTTGGAGGTTGCACTTACCCCCTCTGGCAAAGTAACACCGAATCGAGACAACATACTGGCAAAACTTTGATTAGTAAAAGGCGTACTGTCGCCTGTCCCATTTAAGCCAATCACCAAACCATAACCAAATAACTGGTTTTCACGCACACCTTGAACACTGGTGATGTCTTTCAGTCGTTCCGCTTGCGCTGGAAAAGACAAAAGATATAAAACTATTAGCGCTACGTATTTCATTACATCACCTATTGAAAGAGAGTGTCTTCCGTTTATTTATATCATCAAATTCAAATTAGTAAGGCATGTTACTGGAATTCAGCAAACGACTGACCCAACCTTGTTCACTGCCTGCCGCTACATCGCCAGTACCAGAGTAGGTAATGCGAGCATCTGCAACACGTTCAGATTCAACCGTGTTATCAGGTGCAATATCTTGCTTACGAACAATGCCAGAGAAACGAATGTATTCATCACCTTGATTTAAGCGCAACCATTTCTCACCACGCACAGCTAACAGACCATTAGGGTACGCTCTAAATACTGTTACCGAGATAGTACCATTTAAGCTATTATTCTGGTTAGCTGAGGCATTTCCAGTGAAGTCCGTACCTTGCTGCGGCAAGGTTGTATCTACTCTCAACTCTTCACCTAACACAGTAGGGTTTTCAATCGTTGCAGAAGATGATTTTGACACTGTCGCAGCATTCGCTTTGGTTGAAGTCGTCGTCTCATTCAGGTTGATCGTTAGGATGTCACCAACCTTACTGGCCTTTTGGTCACCAAAAAACACATCTCCCATTCCCACCTGATATATTCCACCTGTTGGCGCTTGTGAAGGGCTCATTCCATTTGGATAAACAGGCGTATAATAAGGATCATCAGATTGGATATTTTGAGTGATCGAAGGGCCATTCAAAGGATCATCCCCGTCAGGAACATATCCTTTTCTAGCATCTTCCTCTGGTTCAGCCTCTTCGACTTCCTCTTCTTCCTCCTCATCCGTTACTGCGTCAATTACGGCATCTGCAACTGCGTCTGCCGCACCAGCTGCTGCCGCGTTCGCCACCGCTTGTTGATCTATGTCCCACGTCAAACACCCCGACAAGGACAAGCTACACAAAATCAAAAGGAGAAATTTAATCTTCATCATATTCCACACACTATTATAACTGCTGTATCGCAAAGCTCATCATACCATCCGCTGCAGAAATCACTTTCGAATTCATTTCATAAGCACGCTGAGTGGTAATCATATTCACCAACTCTTCAATAGAATTTACGTTGGAGGCTTCCAACATACCTTGAGCAAGGGTACCTAAAGAGTCTGTTCCTGGAACGCCTACCAATGGCGGCCCACTAGCATTTGTCTCAGTAAAAATATTCTGACCAGATGCGCTCAATCCTGTTGGATTAATAAAGCCCGCAATGTTAATTGCACCGACTTCCTGTGCATCCGCTTCACCAGACATTCGAACAGAAACGATGCCATCTTCGGCGATCATGATTTCAATGGCATTAGGATCTATTTGAATACCCGGCTCAACCACTAATCCGCCAGAAGTTGCTATTTGCCCCTCACTGTTCAACTGAAGGCTGCCGTCTCGCGTATAACCGATTGTTCCATCTGGCATCAAAACCTGTAAAAAACCTTTACCCTGAATCGCAACATCAAGCTGCCTATCAGTCATGTTGTAATCGCCGTTAGAAAAGTCTTTTTGCGTCGCTCCAACCTTAACACCTGTACCCAATTGCAAACCTGAAGGTAATTCAGCATTCTGAGCACTCAAACCACCAGGTGCTCGAACCGTTTTATACATAAGATCTTCAAATACAGCACGGTCTTTTTTGAAAGCCGTTGTCGAAACGTTAGCCAAGTTGTTGGCTACCACGTTCAACTGTTTATCCATTCCGCTTAAACCAGTCTTACTTACCCACAATGCTGAATTCATAATAACCTCTGTTATTCTATCTCTGATAACAATTATTTATTGATGTTGTCTATCAATGAAACCTAAGAAGCACGTTGTAATATTCGAGCTGACGAATTAGCGTTCTCTCGAATCGTGTCCATCATTTTGACATTCATTTCAAATCTTCTGGAAAGGTTCATGATGTGCGTCATTTCTTCCACCGCATTCACGTTACTACCTTCAACAAAGCCACTCACAAGTTGCACGTTAGGATCCAATTCAAACACTTGACCGTCACGGGAATGAATTAAGCCATCTTCTTCTTTCCGTAAATTTTGAGTATCTGGATTGACCAATTTAATTTGGTTCAATACAGCTACTTCATTGCCTGCGCCACCTTGAGGAACAATAGAAATCGACCCATCTGACATGATATTGATATTATCCAAAGGCGGTAAAAATATAGGACCGTCGACACCGGCGACTGGCAAACCTCGTCCTGTCACAAGTTGCCCTGCGGCATTAATTTGCAAGTCTCCGGCACGAGTGTAGGCCTCTTGGCCACGCTCATCATAAACCGCAATAAAACCTTCTCCGGCAACCGCAACATCCATATCTCGGCCAGTTTGAATCATGTCACCTTGGGTATAACGTGTCGCTGGGTTCTCTGTCATAGCGTACACACGGCTAGGATGATAATCCCCATAAACCTGCATAGAGCGGGCTTGTTCAAAGTCAGAACGAAAACCTGTTGTACTGACATTTGCCAGATTGTTAGCGTGTATCGTTTGAGCATTCATGGTTTGTACACCACCACTCATTGCTAAATATAAGGCCTTATCCACTGCCGCTCTCCTAGAAGAATTTGTTTCATTTAATTAATACATATCAAGAATCATACCAACTTAAAAAAACAAACAAAAAAAAGCCGAAACAACATAGTTGCTTCGGCCTAAATCTTCTCTCTCCAGAAAATTAACGAAGGTTTATTATCGTCTGTGTGACAGTATTTTCTGTTTCTAATGTTTTACTGTTTGCTTGATAATTACGCTGCGCCTCAATCAATGCAACCAATTCAGACGTTAAGTCGACATTAGACTCTTCTAACGCTCCACCTTGAATTTTTCCTAATGTGCCGCTATTTGGACGACCAATATCAGCTGGACCAGAGCTCTTACTAGCCAACCAAGACGTATGCCCATTAGGCATAAGACCGTCAGTACTATCAAAAGTTGCTAGGGCAAGCTGGCCAAGTGTTGCCGTTTGTTGGTTTGTGTAATTAGCAATCAAAAAGCCATCACTATCAAAGGAGATACCTTGCAGCTCACCAGCAGAAAAACCGTCTTGATCAAACGTATCTGTATTTGCCAATGCATACTGCGTAGAACCATTTAGATCCAATGGCGTAATACGACCGCGGTTTGTCGGATCAACCCCTAGAATCTCTAATGAAATCGGCTCCGCAATATCAAATGGAGGCAAACCTCGATACGCGCCAAGCAAGTTACCTGCCGCGTCAAAAGACACTGAAGTATTACTTTCCAAAAAGCGAGTATCTTCACCTGTTATAGGATCTTCAAAAGTTTCTTCACCGTCCATTGTCACGCGCAACTCGTAAGTATTCTCTTCACCTTGTTTAATAAAGTAGTACCCCAGTGTATGCGCTTCACCTAAAGCATCATAAACCGTTCGAGTATTACTGTAGTTGTATGTTTCTGGCTCAAGCGGATCAAATGCCTCACGCCCTACAGAGCTAGAATCTCTCACGTCTTCAGGTGCCAATGTTGAGTTAATCGCTATCCCACTCAATGTACCAGCCACTGTTAAAGGTGTTTTGGTTCCCGCTTCAATATCAGCTGTTGTTGGCTGCGCCCCACCGATATATAAAAGCTCGAATGGCAATTCATTCTCCCCATCACCATTATAATCCACCCCTTCTTGATCCGAATTAAAAGTCGCAAACGCTTCATCCATAAACGCAGCGCCAGTATCATCCAACATTGCACCATTTACTGTGGCGTGAACCTGGTAGGTATTTGGCAGCTCACTCTTAGCATAATAGTAGGTCACTATATTAGTTCTACCATTGGCATCAACAACACCTTGAGTTTGAGTAAAGTTGTAAGTATCAGGATCAAGCGGATCAAACTCAGCTTTTATGTACGGAGGGACATCTTCATTTTTAGAGTTCAAGTTAACTTTTAAAGACATTTCTGTCGTAGGCTCTGGAGGAATACGATCGTTTGGTATTGTCATATCTTCCAAATTACCACCAATGATCCCGTCAACGGCATTGTAGCCTTGCACATTGCTACCATCGTTCGTTACTAAGAAACCATTTTCATCTAATTTGAAGTTACCCGCTCGGGTATAGGATTGAGCAACACCAGCATCCAATACAAAAAAGCCAGCGCCATCCACAGCAATATCGAGGTTATTATCAGTATAAGATAAGTTGCCCGATGAAAACTCTTGGGAGACATTACTAACGCTCACACCAGAACCAATACTGTTACCACTACCAGCACCCAAAACGCTTGTATTATAAAGGTCATCAAATTCTATACGAGACTTTTTGAAACCCGTTGTGTCAGCATTGGCAATGTTATTACCCGTCACACTTAAATAATCAGCAGAAGCTTTAATGCCAGATAGTGCAGTATTGAATCCCATAATACTCTCCCAATTACCCTAAAATTTCTAATTCGTTTGTGAGTTTGATTTTGCCGTGGTTTTCCACATTCAAAACGGTTCCATCTTCGCCATTAATCGTAACACCTTGGATACGTGTCGGTAGACGTGTTGTCATAGCTGAGATTTCACCTTTATCATTCGTTGATGATGCTGCGAAGCGATATTCACCAGGCGGCAAAATATTTCCTTCATCATCTAGTCTGTCCCATTTGTAGTCGCCTGAATTCAGTGTAGACGTACGAACAAGAACATTGTTTTCATCGTATATTTTCAGTGTGGCCGTTTTAGAATCTTCTGGAATCGTTGTCTTCAGTTGAACATCATCCGAACCTTCAGAGATTTTTGCCGTACTTCCTTCCATCAAAATAGATCGCCCCACCAAAGTGGAAGCACTAAGCGCTTGATTAGAAGTCAAAGACGTTGCCATAGTTTCAAGCTGATCTGATATGCCAGTTAAACGCTCCAAAGAGCTAAACTGTGACATCTGAGCCACCATATCATTCGCATCTTGAGGTGCAGTTGGATCCTGCCCTTTAAGCTGCTCAATATATAGCTTCAAAAACACATTTTGATCCGCTAACGCGCCCGTTTCTTCTGTAGAGGTCGCAGGCTTTTCAACACCGGCTTTCGCCTTAGCTGAATCTGTCCCATATTGCGAGATCAGATTACCTAGGCCTTTAGTGTCAGATATATTTGCCATCTGTTAGCTCCTACGACTGCCCAAGTGTGAGCATTTTCTGCATCATACTTTTTGCTGAGTTCATAATTTCCACATTCGTTTGAAAAGATCGAGAAGCTGACATCATATCTGCCATTTCTTCTATTGGATTCACGTTCGGATAGAACACATACCCTTCTTCATTTGCCATTGGGTGATCTGGCTCGTATCTAGGCTGTAACGGCGCATCTGATTCAACAATGCCATCTACTTTTACACCCACACCAGCACCACTATCATCCATGCTGGCATTACTCCAACCAAACTCACGCATACTGTCATTCATCATTTGCGAAAATACAGGTTTACGAGCACGATAGGTTTGATCTGCTGAGCTAGCAACACTGTCTACATTTGCCATGTTACTGGCTACTGTGTTCAAACGTACTGTTTGAGCACTCATTGCAGATCCAGAAATTGTAAAAATATTACTTAAAGACATCGTAATTAATTCCCTGTAAGCGCTTTTTTCATGCCACTAATTTTTCTATCCAAAAACATAAAGCTTGTATCGAACTGTAAGGAGTTTTGCGCATATTCCGCTTGCTCTCTTTGCATATCGACATTGTTTCCGTCTAAAGAAGGTTGATTAGCGTTTCGATACAAAAGCGCATCGGAACCTGACGAAAAACCTTCTCCTGATATATGCTTAGAGTTTGTACCCGCTAATTGCAGTTTGTTACTAGCATCGTTAAGCATAGAATCAAAGCTGATGTCTCGCGATTTGAAGTTAGGCGTATCGGCGTTAGCGATATTATTAGCAAGCACTGCCGCTCTAGCACTTCTAAACTCTAGCGTCTTATCGTGTCCTGCAAATGCACTCGCAAAAGATATAGCCATTAAACCCTCAAATTAAAAACATCATAAACTAAATAATATAAAGCAATTATGATGCCAAAATAAAATTAACATATAATTCAATAGGTTATAGTTTTTATTTAGAGGAACGGCAAAAAGCGGCAAACCATAAACAAGGAAAACAAAGACAAAAAAACCCACCCTAAAAAATTAAGGCGGGCTTTTTAATAAGGCTTTTGCAATATTATAAGATTATAAGGCTTTAGCCTTGTAAACAATACCAGGATGACATTGTACAATCTCAAAGTAAGCTGAAAGACCACTCAACGCTTCTGAACCACCTAAGAACAAATAACCTCCGGGTTTTAAAGCTGCATGCATTCTTTTCAAAATATCTATCTTCAGATCACCAGTGAAATAAATCAGAACATTGCGACAGAAAATAACATCGAACTTACCCAAACCAGCAAATGAATCTATTAGATTCAAATAACGAAACTCCACTCTAGAACTCAAGTGAGACTTTATCTTCCAAGTTTGTTCATTGATCTTGTCAAAATGGCGTTTCTGAAAGTCTGCCTCTAAGCCACGAGCGATCGCTAAACTGTCATACTCACCTAGTTTTGCATGCTGAAGTATATTGGTACAGATATCTGTCGCAATAATTTTCTCACCAGCTTTCATCACACCTGGACGAGAAGCCTTAAAGTCTTCAATCACCATACTAATAGAGTACGGTTCTTGACCTGTAGAAGAAGCAGCAGACCAAACTCGCAAAGGAGTTGAAGACATTTCAGGTAATATCTTTTCTTTTAAAATAGTAAAAGGATGAGTATCACGAAACCAAAGTGTTTCATTGGTTGTCATTGCATTGACGACTTCTTCTTTAAGTTTTGCATTACCAAACTTTTCAAGTGCATCAACCAATTGCTCAATTTTAGTAAAGTTTTCTCGCTCTAAAATTCGCCCTAAACGGCTAGCCACCAAATATTGCTTATTATCGCTAAGGGATATACCACATACCTTTTGAAGGTATTCCTTAAACCTAATATATCCATTAGGTGTGATTACATTTGTACTACTGAGCATTAAAACTCCATATATGGTAGAAGCCCATTAAATAAAACCAACCGAAAAGGAGCCTACCGACTATTCCGTTTGAGCCTGTACTGTTTCTATTGCTAATCGAGCCAACTCATCTGGCTGAAATTTTGCCAAAAAGCCATCTGCCCCAACTTTCTTTACCATCGCCTCGTTGAAAACACCACTTAATGATGTATGAAGCAGGATAAATAAATCTTGTAAGCGGCTATCGTTCCGAATCGCGGTTGTTAGGGTATAACCATCCATTTCAGGCATCTCAATATCTGAAATCACCATGGAAAATACCTCTGTAATATCTTTGCCTTCAGCCACTAGACTTTCAAGATGATCAAGCGCTTCACGACCATCATGCAAGACAGTTGTCTCAAAACCCACCTGCTCCATACAACGCTTAATCTGTTTACGAGCAACAGAGGAGTCATCTACAATCAGAATGTGGTGTTTTTTTGCATTTTCTTGAACGCTATCATCCACAATGCCAGCAGATATATCCTGACGGGTTGGCGCCACCTCAGAAAGAATTTGCTCAACATCGAGGATTTCAACCATCTCTTTCTCTACCTGACATACAGCTGTCAGATAATTATCATTAGACAAACCTTTTGGTGGTGGCTGAATATCACTCCAGTTCATATTTACGATTCTTTCTACGCCACGCACCAAGAATCCCTGTATACGACGATTGTATTCAGTAATTATGACAAAGCATTGATCAATATTTTCAATCGGGCTTGCACCTGTCGCCAATCCTAGGTCTAAAATGGGAATTGTTCCGCCACGAATATGAGCCACACCTCGAACAACATGTGAGCTATGAGGCATAGAGGTAAGTTTAGGGCATTGAAGAATTTCCTTCACCTTAAAAACATTGATACCGTAAAGATGCTTACCGTTTAAGCGGAATAATAACAGTTCTAGTCGGTTTTCACCTACCAACTGCGTACGTTGATTAACAGTATCCAAAACTCCAGCCATAAACGCCTCCAAAATGTGCAAACATCATACTGAGGTATCACCTCATAATTGTTAAGTTACATCATCCAATGATAAAGTGATTTATCAGATTTTACTAACTATCTTATTTATAACGTAATAATAAACAAAGAGAGCTAATCATGCGAATCATAAGGCTAACAATAGCCTTCTTTTACTTCCAAGCAAGTTTAATATTTGCAGAATCTATTGAAAAGCAAATTAATCACTACATAAACCAAGTAGAGATACCTCGATTACTAGAAATATATCCAGAAGCCGATGTTGCCGTTTCTTTGAATAACCTAGCAGCATTAAATTATTTACCTATCTGCGAAGCTGGCACCATTATAGTTACAAATCAAAGGCCTGAGGCCGATAAGCGCACAACTTATGAAGTTAGCTGTGATTCACCTGTATGGAAATCCTACGTACCAGTTACTCAATTCATCACTATTCCAGCAATCAAAACTATTTCCCCCATCAATCGAGGACAAGAAATAAACAAAACTAACACGGGTGTTGGCGATGTTGATATATCAACTTTAAGAGGCCAAGTTTTTACGGCAAAGAATCCACCTTACGGCCTGATTGCCTCACGCAACTTACGCATCAACACCTATATAACAGATAATTTGACCAACCAACCGACCTTAGTTAAAAAAGGCGACCTAGTGCTTATTACAGCAAGCAATGGGAACATTATAGTCAAGATGAACGGTGTTGCTTTAGAAAACGGCACAAAAGGACAACAAATACGTGTAAAAAACACCAGTTCTGAACGAATTGTATACGCCAAAGTTGTAACTAGCAGTGAGGTTCTTGTAAACTATTGAACATAGACACGTTGGCATACAATTAATTCTTTTTTATTTTTGATTACCACTAAAGTTTTTAGAGACATAGCCGACAATATAGACAGGCAAATCATAAAAGGGCGGAAAAACCCAATGGCAATACATTTAACAGGTCTATCAAACCAAGGCACCATCACTAAAAGCGAACGTTCGCAGAAAGATGATGTGGCAGGGAGCGCAACTGAAAAACAGAGCGCAGTAAAAAGTAGCGGAACGTTAGCTGATGACACAGTAAAATTAAGTGGTACAGCACAAACACTACAAAGCCAACAGTCTAAGATCGGTGACTTACCAGATATCGATATGGATAAAGTGGAACAAATTAAAAAAGCCATTTCTGCAGGTGAATACAAAATAAATAGCCAGCAGCTAGCGAACAATATGGCTTCTATGGATTCTCTTTTCTAAACTGTTAATCACTTAGGTTTTAAACGGTTTAACTTATGATTCCAATTGCATCCATATTTACCAGAAGCAAAGAGACTCTCGAAAAGCTCTCTATGCTTCTGGATGACGAGCGCCTTGCTTATAGCGCCTCAGACAGCCAAGTAATCATAGATCTATCCGCACACAAGCAAGCTTTGCTTGATGAAATGAACCAACTTAATGAGAAAAGAGTAAACATGCTCATTAAGTTCGACATTATAGATAGAAAAAAACCAACCGAAGAAGAGTTTAAGAACTGGTTAGACCAACAAGACAGCTCTATGGATGACGTTCGTCTACTCATGAGGGAATGTGAAAGCCTACTTAGAACCTGCAAGACAAAAAACAACACCAACTCTCGCATTCTAAATACACTGCAAAAACGCAACAAACATTTATTTGAGCTTCTACAAGGCCATAGTGGAAAAAACAAAGTGTATACTGCTCGTGGCTCGACTCGCCCAATCAGCAGTAAACAAACACTGGGCAAGGCTTAAACCAACTTAGTTAAATCTAACAATACCTTTTCTCACTACTCCTTTTACAAGGAAAAATCCTCTTTATAAACAATTAATTAACAATCATTAGGTTTAACCCAAAAATGAAAAATGATATAGTCACTCGCGAAGTGTCTCTGTAGTTAAATGGATATAATAGACCCCTCCTAAGGGTTAGTTGCAGGTTCGATTCCTGCCAGGGACACCACACTCTTGTAAATACCCTCCTCTCTGCGCTATCAAAAACTTCTCTGAGATTTCATTTACTTATCTTTCAAATCAACAACAGCAAAAAACTGACATATCTAAGGTTTATAGTTATCAGTCTATCGGGTTCATTTAATCTACCTAATGAAAAAGCATTGACCAAACAAACAGCATATGTGAAATTTCATATATTGTTATTCATATATAAAGCCAGATTCAAATTACTGATTATTTGAACGGCTACACCCAATAGAAGCACCTAACATGAATCTGCCTAACATCAACAAAGACTCTTTCCACCTTCCTGATGTGGATAAAATGAAAACCTCTTCACTTCCACACAAACCTCGAATATTGCTTTTATACGGCTCATTAAGAGAACGATCCTTCAGCCGTTTAGTCGTTGAAGAATGTGCAGAACTACTTAAAGCTTACGGTGCCGAAACACGTATTTTTGACCCTCAAGGTTTACCTCAGCCAGACACAGAAGATGAATCTCATCCTAAAGTTAAAGAATTGAGAGAATTAATGATTTGGTCAGAAGGCCAAGTTTGGTGCTCACCAGAGCGCCACGGTTCAATGACCAGCATCTTCAAAAGCCAAATTGATTGGGTTCCACTGAGTATTGGCGGTGTTCGCCCAACTCAAGGAAAAACATTGGCTGTTATGCAGGTATGTGGCGGCTCTCAGTCATTCAACACAGTCAATCAAATGCGAATCCTAGGACGATGGATGCGCATGGTGACCATCCCTAACCAATCCTCTGTCGCAAAAGCCTTTTTAGAATTTGAAGAAGATGGCCGTATGAAGCCCTCCCCTTACTACAATCGAATCGTCGATGTGATGGAAGAACTGATGAAATTCACTTTATTAATGCGAGACAAAAAAGAGTACTTTGTAGATCGTTACTCAGAGCGATCGGAAAGCGCAGAACAACTTAGCGAACGCGTTAATCAAAAATCATTATAAGGAGTTTTTCATGGGACTTTTTGAGCGTTATTTATCTGTATGGGTCGGCCTAGCGATTTTAGCTGGAATTGGGCTTGGCCATTTAGTGCCTGACGTATTCGGCGTAATTGCGACATTCGAATACGCACATGTGAACATTGCAATCGCCATCTTAATTTGGCTGATGATTTACCCAATGATGGTACAAATCGATTTCTCGTCCATCAAAGATGTAGGTAAGAAACCAAAGGGATTAGTATTAACTCTTATCATTAATTGGTTAATCAAACCCTTTTCCATGGCCTTTTTAGGTTGGTTGTTTTTCAAAGTTCTCTTCATTGATTGGGTTGATCCAAGCACTGCGACAGAATACATCGCAGGTATGATTTTACTTGGCGTTGCTCCTTGTACTGCCATGGTATTTGTATGGAGCCAAATGACCAAAGGCGATGCGAACTACACACTTGTTCAAGTATCCATCAACGATATCATTATGATATTTGCCTTTGCGCCTATTGCTGGCTTTTTACTGGGCGTAACCGATGTAACCGTGCCTTGGGAGACACTGTTATTGTCCGTTGTGCTGTATGTTCTTATCCCTCTCGTTGTTGGCGCCTTAACTCGCAAAAAGCTCGATAAAAACAATGACCACTCTAAGCTTGATAATTTCCTTGGGAAAATGAAGCCTTGGTCAATCATTGGTTTGCTTGCAACAGTAACACTTTTATTTGGTTTCCAGTCCAACACGATTCTTTCTAAACCTGAAGCGATTGTGCTGATTGCCATCCCTTTACTAATTCAGACTTATGGGATTTTTGCCATCTCCTACTGGCTCGCCAAAGCCATGAAATTGCCACACAATATCGCAGCGCCAGCTTGCATGATCGGCACTTCAAACTTCTTTGAACTGGCTGTCGCGGTGGCCATTTCTCTGTTTGGCCTTCATTCAGGAGCAGCGCTTGCTACTGTGGTGGGCGTTCTTGTAGAAGTCCCAGTCATGCTGTCTTTAGTTTGGTTTGCCAACCGAACTCAACACTGGTTCAAGTAAAGCATTGATTATAAAGGAGTTATAACATGATCGTGATCTACCATAACCCTGACTGTGGTACATCTCGAAACGTTTTAAATGTCATTCAAGCTGCAGGCTACACGCCAACCATCATTGATTATCAACAGGAAGGTTGGACGAAAGCACAGCTGCAAGGCTTTTTTCCGCAGCAAATCTAACACCAAGAGAGGCATTGCGTACGATAAAATCACCCACTGAGGAATTAGGGCTTTTATCCCTTGAGGTTTCTGATGAAGCACTATTAGACGCCATGATAAAACACCCAATACTTGTCAATCGCCCTTTAGTTTGCCCTTCCAAAGGGGTTCGTTTATGCCGACCAAGCGAGGCTGTTTTAAACTTATTGGATAACTGGCCTGCTACACCTTTCTATAAGGAAGATGGTGAGATGATCATTGACGAGCAAGGGAAGCGCGTAAAATAGCGCACAATAAATTTTAAGTATAAAAAAAGCGCCTAAAGCGCTTTTTTTATACTTAAATCGCAAGAAGACTATGAACTTACTCAGCTTCAACCAATTCAAAGCTATGAACGATTTTCACGCCACCTTTTTCCAACATCAAAGATGCAGAGCAGTATTCTTCTGCCGATAGCTTCACCGCACGAGCAACCACACTTTCTTTCAACTTACGACCAGTGACTACAAAGTGAACTCGAATCTCTGTAAAAACAGCAGGTACCGCATCCGCACGGTCTGCATCAATTTGAGCAACACAAGACACAACGTCTTGGCGAGATTTTTTCAAAATCCCAACCACATCGTAAGAAGTACAACCACCTAATCCAGCAAGCAGCAATTCCATAGGTCTTGGCCCTGCAACCTGATTGCCATCAATTTCTACTTTAAAACCAGAGCCTGTCTCGGCCGTAAAATGCACATCTTCTTGCCAGCTTACATTCGTTTTCATCATTTAACCTACATTATCTGTTGTGTCCGAAGTTATCTTTAATCAGTCGTAATGTCGTTGATTAAGACAGAAACAACTCAGCTAATTTTTCACCCGGATTGTCAGCGCGCATAAAGGCCTCGCCAACCAAAAAGGCATTAATATTCTTCTCACGCATTAGCGCCACATCATCTTGAGTGTGAATACCACTCTCCGTCACAATAAGACGGTTAGACGGAACGCTGTCCATCAACTCAAAAGTGTGATCTAAACTCAGCTCAAACGTGTGTAAATCGCGGTTGTTAATACCAAACAACTCGGTTTCTGTGTATTCCAACGCCAGCTCAAGCTCTGGACGATTATGTACTTCAACCAAGACATCCATACCAAGATCACGCGCCATATGATCGAGCTGACGTAGTTTGTCTCCGCTCAAGCACGCCGCTATCAACAAAATGCAATCGGCCCCAATGGCTCTGGCTTCTAATACTTGATATTCATCGACAATAAAGTCCTTACGAATAACTGGTAATCCACATGCACTACGAGCTTCAACTAAAAAGTCCTCATGACCTAAAAAGAAATCACGATCTGTTAAAACAGACAAACATGCCGCTCCGCCTTTTTCATAGGATCGAGCAATATCTGCAGGCACAAAGTTCTCACGCAGAACACCTTTACTTGGAGAGGCTTTTTTAATTTCTGCAATCACTCCCGCTTTGCCAATCGCAATTTGATGTCTCAAAGCATTAGCAAAACCACGAGGCGCGTTGTGAACATTCGTAACAGACGCAGCCACTTCTAAATTACTATAAGGTGTATGAGCTTTGCGCTCGTTAATTTCTTCGTATTTACGAGCAACAATTTTCTTTAAAATGGTTGGTGTTTCTATTTGCATTAGGCTGCCGCTCCTATTTATTTTTATTACTGTGAGTCGGGATTCATAAAACAGCGTGTAAAACTCGCCAACTCAGACATTTTAACTCTAGCGGTACCACCACCAATGACATCTTCAGCAATGTTCACGCCTTCTGCCAAAGTATCGGCAATACCTGAAACATAAATCGCTGCGCCCGCATTTAACGCTACGATATCTCGTGCAGGGTTAACTTTACCTTTACCTTCTAGCGCTGTTTTAATCAACGCCAAACTGTCACTTGAGTCTACGGCCTGAATCGTATCGATTGATTGCAATGGAATCCCAAAGTCTTCTGGCGAAACCGTATACTCTGAAACAACGCCATCTTTTAGTTCTGCCACAAAAGTGGGTGCGGCAATACTCATTTCATCCAAGCCGTCTTCCGAATGAACCACCAAAACATGCTCACTGCCAAGCGCTTTTAACACTTCAGCAATTGGGCGAACCCACTTACGATCAAACACACCCATCACTTGGCGCTTCGCATTTGCAGGGTTGGTTAGCGGCCCAAGCAAATTAAAAATCGTACGTGTCGCCATTTCTTTACGAGGACCAATAGCATGTTTCATCGCTGAATGATGATTAGGTGCAAACATAAAGCCTAAGCCAATTTCTGCCACACATCGAGAAACTTGTTCAGCATCCAAACCAAGGTAAATACCAGCCTGCTCCAGCACATCTGCGCTACCTGATTTAGAGGAAACAGAGCGATTGCCATGTTTCGCAACTTTACCGCCTGCTGCCGCAACCACAAAAGCAGATGCAGTCGAAACATTAAATAAGTTTCCGCCGTCGCCACCTGTTCCACAGGTGTCTACAATATGATCAGAATCCAAATCCACTTTGTTTGATAAATCACGCATAACTTGGGCAGCAGCGCTAATTTCTTCGACCGTCTCGCCCTTCATTCTTAAACCAATTAGAAAACCACCAATTTGTGCTGGTGTGGTTTTTCCAGTCATGATGTCACTCATCACCGTACGCATTTCATCGCCACTCAAATCTTGGCGCTCAACAACGGCAGCAATCGCTTTTTGAATATCCACCAGCCTCTCCTATCGTGTTAAAAAGTTTGCTAATAAAGCATGTCCTGCCTCAGTAAGAATCGACTCAGGATGAAATTGCACTCCTTCAATCGCCAACTCTTTATGTCGAATTCCCATAACCTCTTCTTGTTCACCCGCGTCATTTTGACACCAAGCCGTTACCTCAAAACAATCCGGCAAAGTATTAGCAGGCACAATCAAGGAATGATAACGTGTCGCCATATGCGGGTTAGGCAACCCCGAAAATACCGAGGTATTTTGATGATGTATAAGTGAGGTTTTACCGTGCATAACATTTTTAGCACGAATCACTTCTCCACCAAAGACCTGAGCAATACTTTGATGGCCTAAGCAAATACCTAATATCGGAATTTTTCCAGCAAATGCCGCAATGGCAGTCATTGAAATGCCCGCTTCATTAGGCGTACAAGGCCCTGGAGAAATCACCAAATGAGTAGGGGAAAGTTGCTCAATATCTTCTATCGATACTTCATCATTACGATACACCTGCACATCCGCGCCCAATTCACGAAAATACTGCACAAGGTTATAAGTAAAAGAGTCGTAATTATCGATCATTAACAGCATGTCAGATTAACTCATGAAACTGCTTTTCTGAGGCTCTATTTGCCTGTTCAAAACATTGGATAAAGAAGAATCGAAAAAAATAGTCCGTGATTTTAAAGGATTTGCACGCTGAAAACTATTATTGTTCTGCTCCTTTCATTACTTTCTTGATTAGCTTGGTTTCTCAATACTCTGGAAATATTTCAATAATTCTTTGCAAAAACAAAGCCTTGTTTGGTAAACAAACTATTGTATAAGACACTAGCTCACATGCTATCTTTACAGTCAATTTTTCAGTGTTTTTTAAGGATCTCCTGTGCATAGCCAAGTCGCTGACCTCATCGAAACTCTTATCAATGACGAACACTCAACAGAGTCCATCAATAAAGCTATTTCAGAGCTTACTCCTGATGATGTAGCACTGGCACTAGAATCTATCCCTCTTGCCCAAAGGCAGCAGGCTTGGGCGAACATCAAGCAAGCAAACCGCCTTGATATCTTGGTTGAAATGCGCGGAGAATCTCGTCAATTGCTTTTAAAAGAGCTAGACGACATCGAAATAGAAACCCTGTTCACTGATGTAGACGCGGAAGACCTTTTAGAAATAGCCGATTCCTTGCCGGGTCGCTTAGTTGATATCGCTCTAAACCAGATGGACAACAAACAACGTGAATACTACCAACAAGGTATAGTTTACGACGATGACGTTGTCGGTCGTTGGATTGATCACGATTTGCTGATTGCTTCACAATCTATTCGAACATCAGAAGCACTTAGATTGTTGAAAAAAGAAACACCAAGTTATACGGACATGGTGTACTTGGTAAACCGCACTGGTCGCTGGGTTGGCTGCGTAAAGTTCGACAAACTTTTCAAAGCTCAAGGTCATGAACCTATTTCCAGCCTCATCGATGAGGAATGCTCTTTTATTCGATCTAATACAGAGTTAACCAAGGCAGCAGAACAATTAGAGCGCTCTGCTTTTTCTGCGTTGCCTGTGGTGGACGAGAGTCTAGTCTTATTAGGTCGCTTCCATGCAGGCCTTGCTATGGAGACTTGGCGTTTAGAGCATGAAGCACAACAAATGGCGACAGCAGGTTTGAATGAAGAGTCGGATCTATTCGCACCAATAAAACGCAGCGCAGCAACCCGTGGCATTTGGCTAGGCATTAACTTGCTGACGGCTTTTTTAGCATCGGCTTTTATTGGAATCTTCGAAGCGACCTTGCAAGAGGTCGTCGCCTTGGCAGTATTAATGCCTGTCGTTGCATCCATGGGAGGCATCGCAGGCAGTCAGACATTAACCTTAATTGTTCGCGGCTTGGCGCTCGGGCAAATCACCCGAAGCAACTTAAAATCCTTACTCAGTAAGGAGCTAAAAGTCGGTGGTTTAAATGGCATTTTATGGTCTATTGTCATTGGCTGCATCACCCTTTGGTGGTTTGAAAGTCCAATGCTTGGTACGGTAATCGGCTTGGCCATCATTGTAAATATTTTAATGGCAGCCCTGTCTGGCGTATTGATTCCTGTATTGCTCGATAAATTGAAAATCGACCCTGCTTTATCTGGCTCCGTTATTTTAACCACGGTAACCGATATTGCTGGTTTTGTTGCCTTTTTAGGCTTGGGTACATTGCTATTACTTTAAGAAGAGATCTTAGAGAAATAAAAACCATACATGAACCGTACAACAGAAATAGAGAACTTATAATGAATTGGGAAACAGCACAAACATACTTAGGTCTAGGTGACACAGACATGCATTGGGTTGTCCGTGTATTTTTGATTGTCTCAGTCACCTTAATCGTCAATTTTATTGTCCATCGTATTTTAATGCGTCTCGATAAACAGCTAGAGTACACGAAAACACCTTGGGATAACGTACTCATTATCGCGGCACAAAAACCTGCTGGCGCCTTTATTTGGTTGGTCGGTCTAAGCGTTGCAGCAGAAATTTCAGGAACAGAGATCGACCCAGATTTATCATCCTTAATTTCAGCTGTCCGAGAAATAGGCGTCATAGTTCTATTAACTTGGTTTATTTTGCGCTGTATTACCGAAAGCGAAAAAGCCATTGTTAATTCAGACAAGGTAAAAACCAATGTCGATTACACAACCGCAAGCGCTATTAGTAAGTTATTGCGCGCTTCTGTCATCATCACATCTGCTTTGGTGGTATTACAAACGCTTGGCTACAGTATTTCAGGCGTATTGGCCTTTGGCGGTATTGGCGGCATTGCTGTTGGCTTTGCTGCGAAAGACTTATTGGCAAACTTCTTTGGTGGATTAATGGTCTACTTGGATCGGCCTTTTGCCATTGGTGATTGGGTTCGTTCACCAGACCAAAATATTGAAGGCATTGTAGAGCATATTGGTTGGCGGCAGACTCGCATTCGCACCTTTGATAAGCGACCGCTATACGTTCCAAACGCAACATTTTCTCTTATATCTGTCGAAAACCCGTCTCGGATGACACATCGTCGTATCAATGAAACCATTGGTGTACGTTATGATGACTTTAGCCTTTTGCCAACTATTTTGGCTGAAATTAAGAGCATGGTTGCGAATCACGAAGACCTCGATACAGAGCAAGTCTACATGGTGAACTTCAACCAATTTGGCCCCTCTTCTCTGGACTTCTTTATCTACGCCTACACGAAAACAGTAGATTGGCGAACTTTTCATAATGTGAAAGAAGATGTTCTCTTCAAAGCAATGAACATCATTGAATCTCATGGCGCCGAAGTGGCCTTTCCTACTCACACAGTTCATATGACAGACAATGGCAATATGCTGCCACCAGCTGAAGTCGAATCGTCTTCAAAGAAATAACATTTAAGCCATAAAAAAAACGCCAAGTGGATATGCCACTTGGCGCCTCTAAATCAATTCTTACGAATCTATTTCATTAGAATCACATTAGTAATTCGGCTAAGTCGTCCATCACCGCATCAGCCCCTAAACCTGCAAGATCAAAGCCTTGATGATACCCATAAGTCACCAAAGCACACTTGAATCCAGCATTTTTCGCTGCGTTAAAATCGGTAATCGAGTCTCCAATCATCAAGCATTTTTCAGGCAAGGCTTCGATCGACTCACTGCAATGCAACAAAGGCAAAGCAGAAGGCTTCTTCTCCTCCAGTGTATCGCCACCCAATAACCAGCCAAATTGCTCAGTCAGTCCAAAATAATCCAACATAGGCTTAACAAAAACGCTTGGCTTATTCGTGATTAATGCCACAGGCACACCATTATGTTTTAGTGCTTTTAATAAGGCCGTCACGTTAGGATATAAGGTCGTTCTGTCAGTTAAATGAGCGTGATAATGCATCAGAAAAATTCGATAAGCTTCTTCATGCTTTTCAGCATCAAGGTTTGCCCACTCCAACGCTTGTTCGATCAATTTAGCAGAACCAAAACCCACCCATGTACGCACCAAGTCTTCACCAGCCAAAGGCGCACCAAGCTCAGCTAAAAACGCATCTACTGCACCCGCAATATCAGGAACACTGTCAACCAAGGTGCCATCTAAATCGAGACACACCAATTCAGGCCAACCTTCAAACCATTTTGAAAAAAGTTTCGGTGTTTTCATTAGCGCACACTCGCCAATTCAGCTCGCATGGAATCAATCACAGCTTTGTAATCGTCTTTACCGAATATGGCAGACCCAGCAACAAAGGTATCCGCACCGGCTTTGGCAATTTCTGCGATGTTCTTTTCACTGACGCCGCCGTCAACTTCAAGTCGAATATCGTAGCCGCTCGCATCAATCAACGCTCTCGCTTCACGCAATTTGTCTAATGTTCCTGGAATAAATGACTGCCCACCGAATCCAGGGTTAACCGACATTAACAGCACCATATCCACTTTATCCATAACATGCTTAAGATGATGCAAAGGCGTTGCAGGGTTGAAAACTAGTCCTGCTTTGCATCCACCGTCACGAATCATCTGCAAAGATCGGTCTATATGTTCACTGGCTTCTGGGTGAAAAGTAATAAAAGAAGCACCCGCTTCAATAAAGTCGCCAATCATGCGATCAACAGGCTTCACCATAAGGTGGACGTCAATATCGGCCGTCACACCATGCTTACGCAGTGCTTTACAGACCATAGGACCAATCGTTAAATTGGGAACATAATGATTATCCATCACATCAAAGTGTATGATGTCTGCTCCCGCTTCTAAAACCTGATCGACTTCTTCGCCTAATCGAGCAAAATCGGCAGCAAGGATCGAAGGTGCGATGATAAAATCATTCATATCTGACTCCAGCGGTGACACAATAAAAGATAGTTTGAAAGTATGTCATTATTTTAACAAGGCACACAAAAGAAGTATTGAAAACAATGAAGAAAAATACAGCGCTGTTTAATATTTTATTGACGTTTCTATCTCTGAGCGCTTGTAGTCTATCGCTTGCTGAAACTTCTGCTCCAGTGAATGAGGCAACAGATGATAACAAAGAAGACAGAAGCTATATTACTCCAACCCCTCAAGCATCACGCATAAGCGCACTGGAAACCTCGCTAAGAATCCGGCACCTCTCTCATCAAATCGACACATTGAAAGCTAACGAAGAACCGTTTCTAACGCTTTATCAACCTTCGTTAACCAGCTCAACCCAAGGCTGCGTCATCATTCTACACAGTGACAATGAACATCCAGACTGGCCAGATGCGGTTGCGCCCTTGCGCAATGCCTTGCCAGAACACAGCTGGTGCACAATTTCCATCGAAGTCCCAGACATTATCAAGCGTGCGGAAGCGATAAGCACACAAATTATTGTTCAAGAAGACAACGCCCAAGCAGTGGAATTGCCAAATCAAGATGTGGTATTTGCACGAATTCTTGCCACGATCACTAAAGCACAAAGTAATGAAATAGAAGAATTCACCCTTTTGGGTTACAAAACTGGCGCGGCGTACGCGTTGAACTTCTTAGCAAATAATCCAGACACGGCGAGTGCATTAATGCTCATCGATATTGAAACACCTGCGACAACAAGTCATTACAACCTGGCTCAGCAGGTTCGTGGAATACCTCAGCCAATCCTTGATTATTATGTAAACAACCATGCAGGAAGTAACCAATTCGCCATTTGGCGCAAACAATCAGCCAACCAAAGAGAAGAAGCAGTGGGTGATTTTATCCAATTGGATGCTGTGCCAGACAGAGTGACAGGGAAGAAAAGTAAACAACTCTTGGTGCAGCGCGTTCGTGGTTTTTTGAAGCAAAACACTAATCAAATAGACCAAAGAAAGACATTACCAAGCGTAAAAAAAGGGCTTTTCTATGAAAGCCCTTAATTCTAAATAACAAAGTATTTTATAAAAACAACCTACTCAAGCTCATTTACTTACGAGCTTTTTTAACCAACTCATAAGCGGATTGAATTTCCTGCGTCTTTTCCTTAGCCAACTCAATCATTTCCTTAGGCAAACCTTGTGAGCTTAATTTATCAGGATGATTCTTGCTCATTAGTCTGCGATAAGCCTTTTTAATATCAACATCCGTCATATCTTCTGTTACACCTAATACTTCATAGGCTGATTTCAGTAAGTCTTTTGAGCTCACACCATCCGAAGAAGAGTGATAACCCTGTCTAAAATGTGCTTGCTGCTTAACTTGAATGTGTAGGGCTTCAAATTCCGCCACAGACACACCAAGGTAAGCACATACTTGAGAAACAAAAGATTTCTCTTCAACACTAAAATGACCGTCTGCATAAGAAGATACAAGCAAGACTTCCAACAAGGTTCGAGTAAGATTGCCAGGGCCAACCACCTCTTTGAAATTATTCAAAACCGCGTTTAAATCAAAATTGGCCGATTTACCTTCATTAAAAAGCTGTTTAGCTTGCTCTTGTGCTGCAGGAGATAATCTCAGACGCTGCATAACAGCTTGCGCCAATTGAATCTCAGCTTCAGATACCTGACCATCAGA
Organism: Marinomonas sp. 5E14-1; assembly: GCF_039939215.1. NCBI lineage: Bacteria > Pseudomonadati > Pseudomonadota > Gammaproteobacteria > Oceanospirillales > Oceanospirillaceae > Marinomonas > Marinomonas sp. 5E14-1. The sequence goes on from NZ_JBDXMW010000002.1 coordinate 152,217, forward strand.
TTTAGCCAATCGTCCCATTAAAAGAAATAATGTACGAAAGAAAGTTTCCTGTTGTAAGCGCACATTTGCACGCCCACCAAAACCGTTAAACGATCCACCTGCCTGACTTCTATCAATAGCACTACCGATAAAAAAACCAATAAGAGCGAGAAAGAAACCGCCCAAAATATAGCCTAAAATGGCGCAAACAATTTTCCACATAAAGATATTTCTCCAGAATCGGTAGCCCCTATGGGCCTGCTTAGATTATCATTTGTCTCACAACATGGACCCGCTGATGGGCAGCATCCGATTTCGGACAATAATTATTGGTAACAAGTATACCTCGCATGGTTAAGCATTTACGAACCTACGCCTTATTTTTGCAAAGTCTTTTCATATTGCCACTTGCTCAGGCGCAAGATAATCAATGGGACTGGGTTCCTAGAGACTCTTTGACAGCTGAGCAGCAAGCTCAACTCAGTCAATACTGCAAAGGGGCTTATGTTAACACTTGGCAGCCGATAAGCTCTCCAAACACACATCTTATATCCGATCTAATCGTCCGGGATAGAAGCGGTGTAATACACCTTGAAGGAGCGGCTGAAATTACACAGCCAGAATCCACATTATCTGCCGCTCAGATTGAAGTTGTTCCTGACGAATATTATCAAGCCAGCGGTAATGTTGTGCTACGTAGCAAAACTCAGCTGATTAGGAGCTCTAACAGCTATATTTCCAATAATGGCCAAACAGCCACCAAATTTACTGATGCACGCTTTCTCAATCATGACACTGGTGCTCGGCTCGAAGCGGACTCTTTGCTATACAATAAGAGCGGTGTAGCCTTTATAGAAGAAGGCTTCTTCACCACATGCGAACCTACTGATGAAAGCTGGAAACTTTACGGTAGCTCAATCGAACTGGATCCAAACAGCGGCTTTGGTACGGCGAAGCATGTTCACATCCGTATTGCCGACATCCCTGTTTTCTATTTCCCTTGGTTACGCTTCCCTATCGATGACCGCCGCCAAACAGGCTTTTTATTTCCTAGCTTTGGTTATTCAGGTTCAGATGGTTTGAGCTTATCAGCACCTTTCTACTGGAACATCGATTCAAACCTTGATGCGACTATTACTCCTAACTACATTCAACAGGAAGGGGAAGGCATTGATTTAGAAGTTAGACATCTAAGTCCATATGGCACCACCACGTATGAACAATCGACTTTTGAAAGCGATGATGAGGGTAAACAGACTCTGATCAAATTCACAACCAAGCAAAAGTTCAACTCACACATCACTACGGGCGTCACATTAGAAGACAATCCAACAGAAAACTTATACCCAGAAGCAAACACCACATCGATTGCTGAAAAAGACAACTACGAGCGCAGCGCCTACATCAGTTTCAATAGTGGTAACTTCTTAAATAAGGTCACTTACCTAACCTATCAAACCCCTGATAACTCAGAGGACAAACCATTTGAATGGCGCCCAAGAATAAGCAGTTCTTATGTCACCAGTTCGTCTTATTTAAACTACTCGTTGACCACACAATACACCGACTTTTATGACCCAGATGAAGATGACTTCGATGGAGAGCGTCTTGTATTAAATCAAGACATCAGCCTTGATTTTAGCAATGCTTGGGGCAGTATTTCTCCGGGCGTTTTAGCTCAGTATCGAGACTACAATGTACATGACTACACAACAGGATCGGACAGTTCTTCCTCTATTGGCCATCTGACCAGCTACCTTGATTCTTCGATAACTTTCGAGCGCCAACTCACTGTAGGTCGTCAAACACTAACGCCTCGACTTAATTACCTAAACTCGCCTTACCAAGATCAAGATGACATCAAAGACTTTGATGGCAGTGACCTAACGCAGACTTACTCACAAGCTTTCAGTCACAAGCGATTTAGCGGTGATGATCGTATCGGCGATACAGAACAAATCACATTTGGTTTAGAAAGCCGTATATATGATGAAAACAATAATGAGAAATGGGCACTCAAAGCAGGCCAGATCTTTTATTTAAAAGACCGTTATGTTGATATTAGCGGTGACACAGATGAAGATACGGCCATTCATAACGCAGAACAGAGTGATTTACTCACATCTGTCAGTTACAGTGGCGACCGTTATAGCTTAACGAACAATTTAAATTACGATTTAGATGAAAACGATGCCAGCTTAGTGCAGTTTATTGCCGCTTTAGAGCCTATCGATGATATAAAGATCAACTTAAGTTATTTATACTCCCTCGATAACAGCGATTCAGATGACGATGCACATCAAGCGGCTATTGGCACCATTCTCCCTGTCAACCAAAATTGGTCAATGTATACACAATATACATATGACTTCTTAGATGAAGATTTCTCAAGACAAATCTTTGGATTAGGCTATGAGAACTGTTGCGTGAAAGTTTCGTTGAGTTATCAGGATTGGATTGATGACGATGATGGATCTGATCGAGGCGTTTTCTTACAATTTACTTTACGCGGTCTAAGCTCCGCTGGCAGCGCAAACAGCGACGCAAGCAGCATTGCAGATACCTACTGGAACCAAGGAAAAGTTGGATATTAACCATGAAGTTGTTTTCTTTTTTATTTTTTACAGCCCTAGCAGTGACACCGCTTCAAACACTTAATGCGACCCAAACCAAAATTGACGGCATTGCTGCGATTATTGATTCAGCGCCTATTTTAGAAAGCGATATTTCAAATCGCTTTCAAATTGTAAAAGACCGTGTACCAGGCGGTGTGATGACAGACAATATTCATCGTCAAATCCTTAACCAAATGATTGATGAAGTCTTGCAAGTTAATTACGCCCGCAAAATTGGTATGCGCACGTCAAGCTCAGATGTTGACCAAGCGATTCTGGGCGTTGCACAAAATATGAACCTAGACCTTCAAGGTTTAAAAAATGTGCTTGCCAGCAAAGACATTAACTTTGCTCGCTATCGAGAGCAGATTGAACAGGAAATCTTAATCAACAACGTTAAACGCGAGATTATTAGAAAGCGCATTTCGATTACAGACCAAGAAATTGATGATTACTTGAGCTCCAACACAAGTATCACTAAAGAAAAAGATCAGGTTCACCTTCGCCACATTATTATCCGAGCGACAGATCCAGATAAAGCCAAGGCAGAAATTCAAGCCATTGCAGAAAACACGCGCACCGAAGCAGATTTCATTCAGCAAGCCGTTGAAAAATCTGACGGTCAGTTTGCTATTGAAGGCGGTAATTTAGGCTGGCGCCCACTTAATCAATTACCACCTCTTTTTGTTCGTGCATTAGATTCAGATACGGGCCCATTAATTGGTCCTATAGAAAGTAACGCTGGTTTCCATTTATTGTGGCTAATTGAGGAACGTTCACCGTCCGTGACCTTGCAACAGCAGACAAAAACTCGACATATTCTCATACGTCCAAATGAAATTCGAGACATGTCACAGACACAAGTTTTTGCGGATGAGCTATATAACAAATTAAAAGCTGGTGCAGATTTTAACGAGCTTGCGAAAGAATACAGTGAAGACCAAGGTTCAACGTTACAAGGTGGTGATCTAGGTTGGGTAACACCAGGAACCATGGTTCCAGAATTCGAGACCATGATGGATCAAACTAATGTTGGCGATATTAGCAAACCGTTTAGAACTCAATTCGGCTGGCACATTCTGCAAGTTGAAGGCCGAAGAGAAGCGGACATTAGCGATAAAGTAAAACGCCAAAATGCTCAACAAGCACTTACCGCTCAAAAACAAGACGTTGTGTTAAGCAGTTGGTTGGATGAGTTACGCGCCGATGCCTTCATCGATAGAAAATAGAATTGAGAGACAAAAAAATGGTAAGTGATACACCACATTCTCTTCCCATTATCGCCATTACCTCTGGGGAACCAGCAGGTATTGGCCCTGACATTATTATCAGTGCATTAAGCGAGCAAACTTTCCATGCTCGCTTAATTGTTCTTGCCGATCCTGAACTATTAAGGAGTCGAGCTGAAGTTCTTGGCTTAACACCTAAAATCATTTCGCTTAAAAACGCCAATGAGGCATCCCCTCACAAGCAAGGTGAAATCTCTGTATTGCCAATACAACAGGCGAAACAAAGCACAGCAGGTGTTCTTGATATAGCAAATTCTCCCTATGTGTTAGAAACACTCAAAATTGCAGGAGAAGGCTGTATTCGTGGCGAATTTAACGCCATTGTCACACCGCCGGTTCATAAAGGTATTTTGTGTGAAACAGGAACGCATTTTTCTGGCCATACGGAGTTTTTCCAAGCTCAATGTCAATCACCACATGTGGTCATGATGTTGGCCACAGAAGCCATGAAAGTCGCGTTAGTCACCACACACTTACCGTTAAAAGACGTATCTTCTGCTATTACTGAAGAAAGCATTAGCCTTGTGGTAAAAGCACTTCACAAAGACCTTCAAGAAAAATTTGGCACTCCACAACCAAAAATTCTCGTCTGTGGACTGAACCCTCACGCTGGCGAAGACGGCCATTTGGGCATGGAAGAAATAGACACAATCATCCCCACTCTAAATACACTCCGTTCTCAAGGTTTAGATTTGATTGGACCTCTGCCCGCTGACACTCTTTTCACACCGAAATACCTAGACGATGCAGACTGCGCTTTGGCCATGTATCACGATCAAGGCTTACCTGTGTTAAAATACTCAGGATTCGGTAACGCCGTAAACATCACATTAGGCTTACCTATAATAAGAACATCCGTAGACCACGGCACAGCGATTGATTTAGCTGGCACAGGCAAAGCACATAACGGCAGCCTAAAAGTGGCCATTCAACATGCTATTAACATGGCAAATAACGCAAAAAAGTTTTCTAAATGAGCAAACCACAATCCCATAAAGCCAGAAAAAGATTCGGCCAAAATTTCCTTCATGATCATGGCGTTATTCGTCGAATCGTTGCTTGTATCGGTCCTAAAAAAGGTCAACGAATTGTTGAAATCGGTCCTGGTAAAGGGGCGTTAACAGAAGGCATCATCAGCGTCACAGAACGCATGGATGTGGTCGAACTTGACCGAGATTTAATTCCGATTCTAAAAGTAAATTTATTCAAGTTTCCAGACTTAACCGTCCACGAAGCCGACGCAATGAAGTTTGATTTTTCGTCATTAAAAACAGACGAACAAAATATTCGTGTAGTCGGTAACTTACCTTATAACATTTCTACACCGCTTATTTTCCATCTATTAAGTCATGCCGATGTGATTGACGACATGCATTTTATGCTTCAAAAAGAAGTAGTCGATCGATTAGCGGCGCGACCGGGTGACAGCTTATATGGCCGCTTAAGTGTTATGGCGCAATATTATTGTGCTGTAGAGTCTTTATTTGTGGTTGGGCCAGAGTCGTTTGACCCAGCGCCAAAAGTCGATTCAGCGATTGTCCGAATGACTCCCTACAAAAGCTTACCATTCACCGTCGGTGATATTAAGAAATTGGAAGACATGGTTCGTATCGGTTTCCAACAACGTCGTAAAACCCTACGCAATAACTACAAAGGCGTATTAGACAACGATGACTTTGCGGCATTGAACATCGACCCAGGGTTGCGCCCTGAACGTTTGGACGTTGAAGATTTCGTTAACATCACAAACTATGTGATGAAGAAGGAAGCTTAAATGGAAAAACATGACGTCGTTGTTTCTGTACGCTCAGAATACCTTCCGAACCAATCAACACCAACAGAGTCTCGTTATGTGTTTGCTTACCATGTTTCCATTACCAACTGCGGAACAGAAGCGGCAAAGTTGCAAACACGCCATTGGGTATTAACGAACGGCGATAAAAAGGTACAAGAAGTCAAAGGCAGCGGTGTGATTGGCGAATACCCTCACCTTCAATCAGGCGAATCTTTCCATTATACCAGCGGCACGGTGATGGATACGGTGGTTGGCAGCATGCAAGGCAGCTACCAATTTATAGCAGACGACGGTACAGAATTTGATGCGATTATTCGCCCATTCACCTTATCCGTTCCCAATCAGGTGCATTAAAGCGTATGGCAACTTATGTTATTGGAGACTTGCAAGGCTGTTTCGCTGAGCTCATACAGTTGCTAGAGAAAATCCAGTACGACTCTAACCAAGACAAACTCTGGTTCGCTGGCGACTTAATTAATCGCGGTCCCTCGTCTCTCGAAACCTTACGCTTCATTAAGTCATTAGGTCAGAATGCAACCGTTGTTTTAGGAAATCATGATCTGCATTTATTGGCGGTATCTTACGGTCATGGCGATCTCAAACGCAAAGACACCTTAACCGAAATACTCATGGCAAGTGACCGTGATGAATTAATGACATGGCTACGCCAACAACCACTTTGCCATTATGATCCGCAGTTAAATGTTATTATGTCTCACGCTGGCATTCCGCCATGCTGGAATTTACATACGACACTGGCACTAGCAAAAGAAGTAGAAGACAAACTTAAATCCGAGACGGTTGATGAATTTTTTGCCGCCATGTATGGTAACAAGCCAAATAAATGGCATGACGAGTTAACAGGTACAGATCGACTTCGTACCATTACTAACTACTTAACTCGTATGCGTTTTTGTGATGCCAACAGCAAACTCGACCTGAAGTCGAAAGAGGGTGTCGGCACCGCAACACAAGGCTATGCGCCTTGGTTTAAATATCCCACACAGCTCCCAGAAGGTTGTCAGATTGTTTTTGGTCACTGGGCTGCTATTGAAGGGAAAACTCAGCAAGAAAAAATTCATGCGTTAGACACCGGCTGTGTCTGGGGAGGAAGCTTAACCGCTTTACGCCTAGATGACATGCAACGCTTTAGCACTCCTTGCTCTCTCTAACAGGAACCTATCATGACTTACACTTGTATCGACATTGCAGACGCTTTACCTATCATCGAAAATAATGCCGCGGTTGTGGACATTCGCGACTTAGTGAGCTTTGAAACGAGCCATATTTCTAATGCCATTAGCCTAACGAACGACAATGTACAAAGCTTCATTAGCACAACGGAAAAACAGCAACCTATCATTGTTTGCTGCTATCACGGCAACAGCAGCAAAGGCGCTGCAGAATACTTGGCTTCAGAAGGGTTTCAAGAAGTTTACTCTTTAAATGGTGGTTTTAGTCAGTGGAGCGCCATGTTTCCAGAGCAATGTGAAATGGGCCTTTAAGAAAATATGACATCTTATCAAGTTTACCTTGTGGGTGGCGCAGTAAGAGACGCCTTACTTAATATCCCAGTGGTTGACCGAGATTGGGTTGTCACTGGCGCCACACCCGAGCAACTTGAACAACAAGGTTACCAACAAGTCGGCAAACAATTTCCTGTTTTCTTAAACCCGAAAACAAAAGAAGAATACGCCCTTGCCCGCAAAGAAAGAAAACAAGGTGCAGGTTATACCGGCTTTATTTGTGATTTTTCACCAGACATCCGCCTTGAAGAAGATTTAGAACGTCGAGACCTCACAATCAACGCGATCGCGAAGAGTGAAGACGGTACCTTGATTGACCCATTTAATGGGCAGCAAGATCTGGATAATCGTATTTTTCGTCATGTTTCAGACGCCTTTGTGGAAGATCCACTTCGCGTTCTTCGCGTCGCACGCTTTGCCTCACGCTTCCATCATTTAGGTTTTTCCATTGCCCCTGAAACCTTGTCACTAATGCAAAAAATCAGCGCGTCGGGTGAATTGACCGCTTTGAGTTCAGAACGCGTATGGAAAGAGCTTGAGAAGGCATTAAACACGGAACATTCCAGCGTTTTTTTTCAAGTATTGAAGGACTCGGACGCCTTAGAGGTTTTGTTTCCAAATTTCACTTGGCTCGCGGATGACAAAGTAAACAATGGAACAAAATTCAGCCCCGCACAGCGTTGGGCAATACTTTGCCAACACACTCCATTAAAAGATTTGGTAGCGCTACACCAACGGATAAAAACACCAAATCAATTTAAAATTCTCGCCGAGCAAGTCCGTCACTTCTTAGAAAGCCACTCACTTATCATGAACGCAGCCGATTGGGAAAATTGGCTTATGTCTGTCAACGCCATAAAAAAACCTCAACCTTTTGTGTTATTGATTGAGGTTCTGAGCCATTTAACAAGTAGTGATCAACAAGACTGGCAAGTATTGCGCGACACAATATCAACCATCAATGCAGCCAGCTTAATGAAACAAGGCTTTGCAGGTGCAGAATTAGGCAAAGCGTTAAAGCAAGCACGAATCGACACGCTCGACAAAATCACCTCGCCTTTTATTCGCTAATCGCTCGATGAATTTTCACACCAACTGCATTGGCTGCTGGCACAGCACCCGGCTTACGTAAGGTCAATGTGACAGCACTTAACGTGAAGGTTGCAATCAATTCTGCCGCAAGCCGCTCGGCTAAGGTTTCAATAAGCTCAAACTGATGGTTCTCACAAAATGCCACAATGAAGTTTGAAATCGCTTCGTAATCGAGGGTTTTCGTCAGGTCGTCTGTTGCTGCTGGAACACGGTTATCATGTTCCATTTCCAGATCGAACACTAAATCTTGTTGAATCTGCTTTTCCCACTCATAAACACCAATCACAGCGCGCGCTTTTAAGCCTTCAATAAACACTAGATCTTTCATCATTAAGGCACCTTTAATGGCGGTAATTCAGACAAAGGCCAACGAGCACGAATAGACAAATTCAGCTCGGAGGATTGTCCATTCAATAATCGTTGAGCGCCTGCGTAAGCGATCATCGCACCGTTATCCGTACAAAACTCTGGACGCGCATAAAAAACATTCGATTTAATTTTTTTAAGCTGGCTTTCTAGTTGCTCACGCAGTCGCTGGTTTGCGCTCACACCGCCGGCGATAATCAATTGTTTTAAGCCTTCTGCTTCCAAGGCTCGACGACACTTAATCACCAAGGTGTCGACAACCGCTGTTTCAAAAGCTAATGCAGCATCTGCTTTAAACTGTTCATCACAACGATCTTCATCAAGCGCGGCGTGTATAGCCGTTAAAAACGCGGTTTTCAAACCACTAAAGCTGAAATCCAAACCTGGACGATCCGTCATAGGACGAGGAAATTTAAGACCAGAATCTGGATTCCCCTGTTTTGCTAATGCCGCAATTTGCGGACCGCCTGGATAAGGTAGACCAATCATTTTCGCAGCTTTATCAAAGGCTTCACCTGCGGCGTCATCCAAAGATTGCCCCAATAAACGATATTCACCAATGGCGTCTACTCGCACCAACTGTGTATGTCCACCTGAAACCAACAACGCAATAAACGGCATTTCCGGTTGAGACTCTTCCAGCATTGGCGCCAAAAGATGACCTTCCATGTGATGCACGCCAAGTGCAGGAATATTTAATGAATAAGCCAAAGAGCGCCCTATCGTTGCCCCCGCCATTAAAGCCCCGACTAAACCCGGGCCACTTGTGTAAGCAATGGCATCAAGCTCTTTTTTCGTCATATTGGCTTCTTGCAACACTTCATCAATCAAAGGCAAGGTTTTGCGAACATGATCTCGAGACGCCAATTCAGGAACAACACCACCATATTCAGCATGCTGAGCAATTTGAGAATAAATTTTATGTGCCACTAAGCCGTTATCCGTATCGTAAATCGCAATACCAGTTTCGTCGCAAGAGGTTTCTAATCCCAACACTTTCATCAGAACAATCTCATTAATAATTTGCGCGCATTGTACCTTATCTCTGAACGCCAGTGCAGCGTAAAGGTGAAAACCTCTCTCTGGCTCGATTAAAGAATAGTCATTAGACAAGCAAATCGAAAAGCATTATAATGCGCGCGTTTTCAATGTTTAAATTAAAAGGCAGGTGATTTTTCACGTTTAGCACATAGCTTACTAAGTGAGCAACTATGGGGATCTAAACACAACTCTTGGAAAAATATTAATAGCTACAGACGCGATATCAGTCTGTTCAGGGTTAGAAAAATCGATCATCTTAATGGGTGGTCTACTCTGTTCAACAAAAGCGCGCTTTGAAAACCCACTAAACACGGGTATGATTCACGCCGTTTTTGTGAATACTTAAACTTAAAAAAACATATTGAAAGGTAATAACATGCCAGCAGTAAAAGTAAAAGATAACGAACCATTTGACATCGCTCTACGTCGCTTCAAGCGCTCTTGTGAAAAAGCAGGCGTTTTGGCTGAAGTTCGTCGTCGTGAATGCTACGAAAAACCAACAACGCTTCGCAAACGTGCTGCAGCAGCTGCTGTAAAACGTCACGCTAAGAAAGTTTCTCGTGAGCAGAAAAAATTCCAACGTTTGTACTAGGCCTATCTGCCGTTTGGCAATTTGCTAAAGAACAAATGTTCGCCTAGATAGATTATATGTTTTACATATTCTCCATTTAAGCTTATAAAAAAACGGCTAGTTTATAAACTAGCCGTTTTTTTTGGTTATCAAAACACCTTTAACACCGTGAGAGAGAACCCCATGTCAGAATTGAAAAAACACATTTCGGACGCGCTAAAAACAGCAATGCGCGCAAAAGAAAAACAACGCGTAACGGTTATTCGTACCATTTTATCTGAATGCAAAAAAATTGAAGTCGATGAGCGCATTGAGCTAGATGACGCTCGCGTGTTGGCTGTTTTAGATAAAATGAACAAGCAACGTAAAGATTCTAATCAGCAATTCATCGACGGCGGTCGCGAAGATTTGGCAAAAGTAGAACAAGAAGAAATGGAAATCATCAGCGAATTTCTTCCAACACCACTGACAGACGATGAAGTCGGTGAGATCGTTAAAGCCGCAATCACTGAAACCGGTGCCAGCTCAATGCAGCAAATGGGCGCAGTAATGGCACTTGTTAAGCCTCAAGTTCAAGGCCGTGCTGATATGGCGCAAATCAGCAAACAAGTAAAAGCACAATTAGGCTAATACCATGGCGGGACGTATTCCTGATCAGTTTATCGATGAGCTTCTAGCTCGAACCGACTTAACCGATGTGGTTGCGTCTCGTATTAGCTTAAAAAAAACCGGACAGAACTACAGTGCACTCTGCCCTTTCCACAATGAAAAAAGCCCTTCTTTCAGCCTCAACCCCAACAAACAATTTTATTACTGCTTTGGCTGTGGCGCTGGCGGCAATGCCATTTCTTTTGTCATGGAACACGATCATGTGGATTTTGTTGATGCCATTGAGACACTTGCGAAAGACGCGGGCATGGAAGTTCCGAGAGAACAAGGCGCGCCTGATCGTTACGAACAAAATGCTGAGCTACTAAAGCGCCTGTCTGAAAGCGCTCTGTTTTATCAAGAACAGCTAATCAAACACCCAGATAAAAGAAAAGCGACAGACTATTTATCCAAAGATCGAGGGTTATCAGGGCAAATCGCCAAAGTATTTGGGCTAGGTTACGCCCCTTCAGGTTGGGACAATTTATTAAAGCGCGTTGGCACTCGTGCCGAAAGCCAAGAGCAGTTATTACATGGCGGCATGCTGATCGAGAAAAAAGATCAACCAGGCCACTATTACGATCGTTTTCGTGATCGCATTATTTTCCCAATTCGCGATTCTCGCGGCCGTGTCATTGCATTTGGCGGTCGCGCTTTTGGGGATGAAAAACCCAAATATTTAAACTCCCCGGAAACACCTGTTTTCCAAAAAAGCCAAGAACTTTACGGCCTATTTGAAGCCAAACAAAATACGCCTGTACTCGACCAAATCATTGTGGTCGAAGGGTATATGGACGTTATTGTGCTCGCACAACACGGTATTACCAATGCCGTTGCCACGCTTGGCACCTCAGTAAATAGCCAACATATACGTAAGCTATTCAAATTGGTCAGTAAGGTTATTCTTTGTTTCGATGGTGACAAAGCGGGCCGAGCGGCTGCCATTCGAGGCTTAGAAGCGGCCTTGCCTGTGATGCAAGACGAAAAGCAAATACGCTTTTTATTTTTGCCTGAGGGAGAAGATCCAGATTCATTAGTAAGACAAGAAGGCAAAGACGCTTTCAATCACAGGCTCGAAGACGCGTCTTCTCTGTCACATGTTTTACTTGAACACGCTCGAAACCAAGTTACGCTTGCCGACGAAGAAGGCGAAGCGCAATTCACGCGAAACGCCATGTCCATGATTCAACAGATCCCAAAAGATCTGACGTTTCGCTCTATTCTTATCAAGCAGTTAAGTGATCAATCTGGCATTGACAGTGACACGCTTGGTAATACGTCAATTCCCAAACAAAGGCACGAACCAAGCAGTCAAAATACGAGTCAATACACAGAATCGCATGAACAAGCTCCACACATTGGCTACGACGAAGACCATTACCCCCCTGCATACGATGAATATGAAAGTCATTCAAACCATGACTATGGCAATACACCTAATCAGCATGAAGGTCATAAGAAACCGCCTTTCAAAAAGGGTGGTAAATTTAAAGAGAAACAGGCTCACTTCCCTCCTGCACCTTCTAGCTTAAGCCGTATAAGACAAGCCTCTATATGTTTGCTACTCCACCCACACATAGCAAAAGAGGTCGAAATCCCTGATCCTCTGATAAATAAGGCCAATGAAGAGTTGCAAAACTTCTGTAAAATTTGGCGTTACTTTTACAAAAAACCTAATAACAACGTTGGTCACTTAATTGGTGAAACAACGGATAGTCTTTTTATGTCTGAGATTTACGCGTTACTAAATCATCCAGACGCAGCGATAAAAACGAAGATTCCAAATCCAGAAAAAGAGGTGATTGACACAATTTTGTTTTATGAAAATAAACTTGGCGAAGAGTACTTGAAAAACAAGGGACCCGCATCCATAGATACAAAGGAAAGTAAGCAAGATATACTCAAACGCATTGAACAGATAAGACAAAAAAAATCTTAACCCCTGCCTAAATCACAGTCAAAAAAAGCAGGATTTTCTGGAAAAAAATAATCGTTTTTAGTATAATCCGCGGCTTGCTAAACATCTAAATGAATTTCTAACGATAGGTTGTCGAATGCCAGACACTCAACAGTCACGCCTCAAAGAGTTGATCGCCAAGGGTAAAGAACAAGGTTACCTAACTTTTGCTGAAGTTAATGACCACCTCCCTGATGACCTTTCTGACCCGGAGCAAGTTGAAGAAATTATTGCCATGATCAATGACATGGGCATCACAGTTTCTGAAATTGCACCAGATAAAGATAGCCTTCTAATGGAAGAAGGCGATGCCACGGACGAAGCAGCCGCAGAAGAAGCCGCTGCAGCCTTAGCCGCTGTAGAAGGCGACATTACCAGAACAACAGATCCCGTTCGCATGTACATGCGAGAAATGGGTACGGTTGAACTATTAACCCGTGCTGGTGAAATTGCTATTGCAAAGCGTATTGAAGAAGGTACGCGTGAAGTAATGGCTGCTGTTTCTTACTTCCCTGGCGCAGTTGACGTTTTACTTGATACATACGCGAAAGTTCAAGAAGAAGAAGGTCGTCTAAGCGACATCTTTAGCGGATTCATCGATGGAGATGGAGAAGAACCTGTCTTTGAAGAATTGATGACAGAAGAAGTCCCTGTTGAAGACGACGCTGTCGATACTGATGAAGATGACGATTCAGATGACGAGGAAGAAGAGACTGATAACGGCCCTGATCCTGAAGAAACGGCTTTACGTTTCAATGAAATCTCGCGTATCTACGATGAACTAAAAGTTTTACTAGAAACCAAGGGACGCCAAGACCCTGAAGTAAAAAGTAAGCAAGAAGAATTAAGCATTAGCTTTGCCCCAATCAAATTAGTTCCAAAAATATTTGATGACTTAATTGATCGTGTTCGTTCTCGTATGACTAAAATACGCGACCAAGAACGTTTAATCATGCAAGTTTGTGTGCGTAAATCAGGCATGCCTAGAACTGAGTTTTTGAAACGTTTCCCAAGTAACGAAACGAACCCTGACTGGTTAAAAGAACAAATTTCTTCTGGTGCAGACTATGCTAACGCTCTAGAAGAACACGAAGCGGAATTTATGCGTAGTCAGCGCAAACTTCGTGCTGTAACCAAAGAAACTGGCCTAACCATTGCAGAACTAAAAGAGATTAACCGTCGCATTTCGATTGGTGAAACTCGTGCACGTCGTGCGAAGAAAGAAATGGTAGAAGCAAACTTACGTTTGGTTATCTCGATTGCTAAGAAATACACCAACCGTGGCCTACAGTTCTTGGATCTTATTCAAGAAGGCAACATTGGCTTGATGAAAGCGGTCGATAAGTTTGAATACCGTCGCGGCTATAAATTCTCGACTTATGCCACTTGGTGGATTCGTCAGGCAATTACTCGCTCTATTGCCGATCAAGCTCGTACTATCCGTATTCCAGTACACATGATTGAGACGATCAACAAGCTAAATCGCATTTCTCGTCAAATGCTACAAGAAATGGGTCGCGAGGCAACGCCAGAAGAGCTAGCTGCTCGAATGGATATGCCAGAAGATAAAATCCGCAAGGTATTGAAAATCGCGAAAGAACCGATTTCTATGGAAACGCCAATTGGTGATGATGAAGATTCACATCTTGGCGACTTCATCGAAGATGATGGCGCGGAATCTCCTATCGATATCGCCACGATTGAAGGTTTACGTGAATCAACCACTATGGTTCTTTCTGGCCTAACAGCCCGTGAAGCCAAAGTATTGCGCATGCGTTTTGGTATCGATATGAATACTGACCACACTCTTGAAGAAGTGGGTAAGCAGTTTGATGTAACTCGTGAGCGTATTCGCCAAATTGAGGCAAAAGCGTTACGTAAATTACGTCACCCAAGCCGCTCAGAACATCTACGAAGCTTCCTTGATGAGTAAGATCTAAGCACTTCAAAAAAACCGCTGCTATAACCAGCGGTTTTTTTATGCCTAAAAAAACTAATTAAAACAAGTATAAGCAACAAAACTGTCATACACTCTAATTAGAGTATGGATAAAGACAGTGAGGCTAAGCTTGCTAAAAAACCATAATTTCAAAGAACACTTTTCTCACCAGCACCCTTTTATATGGGGAGCAAAGCTCACACTAAAGAATCTATCTTTTACTCACTATTCCCCCTCACTATTAACCTCAACCAGTACCATTTGTTTCATTCGCTTATTTATTTTCAAACATCTTGCACTCACTTCAGGAGTAATGCTCTATGGAAAAAATATACGTTCTTGATACCAATGTATTGTTACATGACCCTTTAGCAATTTACGCTTTTGCGGAACACAAAGTCGTCATTCCTATGACAGTTTTAGAAGAGCTGGACGTCATCAAAGACAGGAGAGATAAAGACGTTAGCCGTGAAGCTCGTGTTGCCATTAATACCATAGACAAAATAGTGGGCGATGCCTCCCCAAAAGCACTTCAAGCAGGCATTCCTATTCGAATATTAGACAGCCAAGACACAAGCCAAGGAAAAGGCAGTGAGGGAACCTTAGCTATTTTCCCTGACCAACAAATCACACTCACTGACAACATCCCCTTCTTGAATGGAAATCATGACCATGCCAATGATAATCGAATTATAAATGTGGGATTAAGCCTGCAAGCGACACACCCTAGATCTTCAGTATGTTTAGTCACAAAAGACATCAATATGAGAATCAAAGCTAAAGGATCTGGCTTAGAACGCGTAGAAGATTATCGAAAAGATCGCGTATTAGACGACTTAGATCTAATGAGTAAAGGCTACATTCATTTTGATGACAGCTTTTGGTCAACTATCAATAGTGTGAAAACAGAGGCTCATGGACGCCATACAGTACATGTGATTAGCAAAACCTCTCTACCTAATATTTACCTAAACATGTTTGTTATAGACGATGAAGATTTCATCGGTTTTGTGGTGAATATAGACCAAGAGTTTGTCTACCTTCTCGACATTAATAGACAACAGCTTATGAACCAGAACTTCTGGGGAATCCATCCACGTAACTTAGAACAAGCAATGGCTTTTTATCTTCTCCGCCATGACAACTCAGATTTAATGGTAATGACAGGCCCTGCTGGCTCAGGGAAAACACTACTCGCACTTGCCTATGGACTACAAGTAACTATGGAAGAAAAGCGCTTCAATAAAATCATTGTAGCTCGCTCTACACCCCCAATGGCAGAAGACATTGGCTTCTTACCTGGCACAGAAGAAGAGAAAATGGCTCCGTGGCTAGCTGCTTTTGATGACAACTTAGAGATACTTCATGGCGCAGATGAGCATTCATTTAGCAGCATCGATTACGTCAAACAAAAAGCAAACATCCAATTCAAATCTCTCAACTTCATGCGCGGCCGATCTTTTAACAACGCCTTAATCATTGTTGATGAAGCTCAAGGCCTGACTCAATTCCAACTAAAATCCATTGTTACTCGAATCGGTAGTAATTCAAAGATCATTGTTTTAGGCAACTTGGCACAAATAGACAACAAATATATTACGCCGCTCACCTCAGGTCTCACTTATCTCGTGGAAAAATCTAAATCCTTTAAATACGCGAGCATCATGCATGTAAATGGCATAGAACGTAGCCGATTAGCGGAGTTTGCAGAAGAAAATCTCTAGTACTTTTCGAGCAATAAAAAAGGGAAAGGCTGTCGCCTTTCCCTTTTTTTGCGAAGTACTAAGATCTTATTGAGAAACAGATTTCGCTAATGCAGTAATTTCATCCCATTTACCAGCACGCACTAAGTCTGTTGGAACAATCCAAGAACCACCAACACAAAGCACATTTGGTAGAGCTAAGTATTCACGGAAGTTGTTCTCACCAATTCCGCCTGTTGGACAGAATTTAATTTGTGACAACGGTCCGCCAAATGCTTTCAGCGCTTTAACACCACCATTTACTTCAGCTGGGAAGAATTTGAAGTGGTCATAGCCATGCTCCATACCCAACAGAATATCCGAAATCGTCGCAACAGCAGGCAAGTAAGGCACGTCGTACTCTTTACCTGCTTTCAAAAGATCTGCTGTCATTCCTGGGCTAATGATAAACTGAGAGCCAGCTTCAATCGCTTCTATATATTGAGCACGAGAACAAACCGTACCAGCACCAACAATCGCTTCAGGCACTTCTTTACGAAGTGCAGTGATTGCTTCTAATGCTACAGGAGTACGTAGTGTCACTTCTAAAACAGGAACACCACCCGCAACAAGAGCTTTACCCAAAGCAACAGCTTGTTCAACATCGTCAACAACAATTACAGGAACTACAGAAGTTGCAGTCATTACCTGTGCTGCAGTATAAGAAGTACTCATTATATTTTCCTTTTTTATAATTAATAATCGTGCCAGTTACGACCATCTTTAATTGGTAACGCCATTGATGCCGCAGGTCCCCAAGAACCAGAGGCGTATTCTTTCGGGCGTTCACTTGTTTGGCTCCAAGCGGACATTATACCGTCCACCCATTTCCAAGCCGCTTCTACCTCATCATACCGCATAAACAAGGTTGCATCATTACGCATAACATCTAATAACAGACGCTCATACGCTTCTGGACTACGTTTATCATTAAATGCTTCCGTTAAACTCAAATTCAAGTCTACTGGTTGTAAATTCATACCTTCGCTTGCGCCAGGCACTTTATTCATTACTGTTAAGGAAATTTTCTCTTCTGGTTGAAGACGAATAACCAACTGATTACGCTGTAGCTGGCGATTACTTTCATCACTAAAGATACTGTGAGGAACGGCTTTATATTGAATAACAATTTCAGAATAACGCTGGCCTAAACGCTTACCAGTTCTTAGGTAAAACGGCACACCTGCCCAACGCCAGTTATCAATATCAGCTCGTAAAGCCACAAAAGTTTCGGTTCTTGAATCTGGGTTGCTTCCCTCTTCATCAAAATAACCTTTTACATCTTTCGCTTTAATCATGCCTTTTGCATATTGGCCACGAACTGTTTTCGTGTACGCATTTGCACCTGTGATTGGTCGTAATGCCTTTAGCACTTTGATTTTTTCATCGCGCACAGAATCAGCATCCATTCGACCTGGAGGCTCCATAGCCACAAGACACAATAACTGAATCAGGTGGTTTTGCACCATGTCTCGCATAGCACCGGCTTTGTCGTAATAACCCCAACGGCCTTCAACACCAACCGTTTCAGAGACTGTAATTTGCACATTATCGATGTGCGCACTGTCCCATAAAGGTTCAAATAAAGTATTACCGAAACGAATAGCCAATAGATTTTGTACTGTTTCTTTACCCAAGTAATGGTCAATACGGAAAGCTTGCTGCTCGTTGAAGTTCTTCATAACTTCGTCGTTAATTGCACGAGAGGACACCAAATCGCGACCGAGAGGCTTCTCCAATACAACTCGCATACGCTCTTCATTTAAGCCATGACTTGCCAAGGAAGAACAAATAGAACCAAACAGATCTGGAGAAGTCGCCAAATAAAATACGACATCGCGATCATCACCACCGACCTGATGATCATTAAGACGAGAGAAATCAGACTCTTGCTGCGCATCAACGGAAACGTAGCTTAAACGCTCTTTGAAGCGAGGCCATGTTTTTTCGTCTCCAACACTCGATGGAACAAATTCATCCAATGCAGCACGAACTTTCTCTTGGTACTCAGCGGTGCTTACTTCTCGTCTCGACGCACCAATAATACGGGTCGTTGGAGCAAGCAAACCATCCATATCCAAATGGAACAAAGCAGGAAGCAACTTACGCATCGCAAGATCGCCACCACCACCAAAAATTACAACATCACAGGCTTTTAAACTTGCCTTCATTTTTCATTCTCCAACTAGACTAGGCTTTCGAGACGAGATAGGAAGCGTAACAAGCACATCCCATCAGCCCTGGATATTCAGACATAACAACAAAAGTAGGAACAGGCGAAACAAACTCTTTCATACGCCCTTTATCTTGCATGGCTTTACGAAAGCCACTTTTTAGAATTTCATTTACATATCGAGGAACAATACCACCTGCGATATAAACACCACCTCGAGCTTCTACAGACAAAACAAAGTCACCAATAACTCGCCCTAAAAACACAAAAAACTGCTCAAGAGCGGCAACGGCAATAGAGTCATTTCCCTGAGCCAAGACTTCGCCAATTTCTGGAGCGGTTAAACGTTTCGCCACTCCATCACGCATAGCAAGCGCTTCATAAATATTTTCAAGCCCCATTCCAGATAGCACTCGCTCAGCTGAAACACGCTCGTGGCGAGATCGAAGAAAGGTAAGAATATAGTCTTCAATCTCATTACAAGAAGACAAATCTATGTGTCCGCCTTCTCCAGGCAAAATAATACTTGGTCCGTTTTCTTGTGGTACCACACATGACACACCCAACCCTGTTCCAGGACCAACAACCCAACAAGGCTCTTTTGCATCTGCTGGTTTCGCTTCGCCAATTTCAATCACATCATCTGATGAAAGGACTTTTAAACAATGTCCAACCGCATCGAAATCATTTAACAAAGCTACAGCTTTATCTTTGCCGAAATAAGACTCAATCTCTGATCGAGTGAAATACCAAGGATTGTTAGAGAAGCGAATTACTGGCTTGTTTACAGGGCCGGCAATAGCTAAAACAACGGCGTCAATGTCTGCTAGTTCAACACTACAATGATTAATGTATTCAGATACTGCATCAAAAAAGTTATCGTAATCCTTACAAGGTAGAACTCTAACTTCTAGTGGTTCATATTCGTGAATCGGAACAATAGCAAAACGCGCATTTGTTCCGCCTAAATCAGCAATTAACGCATGGGACATAAACGAACCCTAATTATTTTTTTGAAATTTTACAACAAAATTAACCTGAAAAATACCATATACACGAAAGCAAGCATCTAAAAATGTAATAAAATTACAAAATCAGCGCAATTTATTCAAAAATTTAAACACTTTCGTTGGCACTAGTCTCTTACGATTGTTTTTATAGTCGTAAAGGCGTTCATCAGCCACTTTTAGCAAATGTTTATAGTTATTTGGAGCATCAGATAGGACACTTGCACCACCATAACTGATCGTAATAGGAACCAGATTAGATTTATACCTTAAAGGGTTAGCTTGAAGGTATTCTTGAATAGATTCAGCTACCAACATCGCCTGTTTATAGCTTTTTCCAGGCATAACAAACACAAACTCATCGCCAGCAAATCGGAAAGCCAAGCCTTGTTTATGAACATACTTCAATAATCGCTTGGCAATGTATTCTAAAACTTCATCACCACAGTTATGCCCTAATGTGTCATTAATCGATTTAAAAGCATCACAATCAATAAATACTACGGTAAGATCACGCTTCTGTTGCTTAGTACGAGTAAATTCGCGATCTAGCATTAATTCCAATTGACGACGGTTTAACAGCCCAGTGAGTGGATCACGAGTCGCTAAATATTCAAGCTTCTCTCGCGCAGTCACATTGCTCAGACAGATAGAGATCTTAATGGCTAACTGATCCAATAAAAATGTGTCTTTTGTAGTGGCATCGTAACGGGAACTGTCTGAGTCAGCTTGGCAAAATAACCCCACCAACTCGCCATCTATGGTCAAAGGAGAGATAGCCACAGAAGAAATAATGTCACGATACACACTCGGGATGATATCTCGACATTGGCTTAAATTCGTATTAACAAGAACCGTTTTATTACTCGACTTAATGATATCTATCATAGAACGCCGTTTTGTAAACAATACCCGATCACGTAAATCTGGCATTTTTTCCAAGCTCTCTATGAGATGAGACAAAGGGGCTTCGTTGATTAGATTTACCCACACATAAGGCACATTAAATTGTTTTTGCACTTCACGAGTAAGAGTTGAAACGAACTGATCACAACGACCAATAGAAAGAATACAGCGCTCTATCTCGAAGAATTTACGCGCAATCCCTTCGTTATGCCTTACATTCTCTATCAGTTCGTTGATGTCATGCATCTATATGCCCTACCGCAAAAAATAAAGCGGCTCACTTTTCCACATTAATAAAGTCAAAATATTCGGAATCTAATTGATATATAATGCATTATAGTACG
The DNA here is from genome assembly GCF_039939215.1 of Marinomonas sp. 5E14-1. Taxonomy (NCBI): domain Bacteria; kingdom Pseudomonadati; phylum Pseudomonadota; class Gammaproteobacteria; order Oceanospirillales; family Oceanospirillaceae; genus Marinomonas; species Marinomonas sp. 5E14-1. Next base: position 173,207 of record NZ_JBDXMW010000002.1, read on the forward strand.
ATGCTTGAACAATTTGAGCCATACCTGATAGCTATTTGATAAAAAGCGCTACAAAAAAATAACAATTTGATGTTTCTACCATTAGATAATGAAAAAACCGCCTCCTAATTAATCCGTTCCTCCCATCAAGAAAAAACACTTCATGCCGATAGCTTTATTGCAACTAAACCAATTAGGCTAATAAATGAATATAAGAGAAATTGTTGAAACACAGGTCACCCAGAATAGTAAAGCGGGCAATCCGGTGTCAGGCAATGCTCATTTTGCACTAATGATGAGCTTATTTAGTCAGCCAGGCCCTTCACTATTGGATACCTCTGATACCTTGAATGCCCATCAGCCTCACGCCTTGACTCGACCGATTCAATTTTCTCATCGAATTGGCTCGAACCCAGTTGCTAATCTCGCCTTACTCAAAGCGTTAAGCCAAGAACCATTGGCCTCAGGTGAAGCTTTCCAATACGACCTAGTAGAAAGTTTAGAGCAACAAATCCACACGCGAATCTAATTATAAAAACTAAGATGAGAGCGGAATAGAACAAAGACCAAACACTCGACTCCATTGTTTTGCATGTTTCTGAGATGCTTCCTGATAATCAAGCCAAACACTGCGGCTTACTCCTTGCAATGAAAACTGATGCATAAAAACCCGTGTTTCATTACTGACTTTGCCTAATTCGGCCAATCGATTCAGTAGAGGCAAAACCTCATAAGCACTGCTGTTTATCCTTCCCATATATGGTTGTAATGCCTTCACATAATGACGCTCAAATTGTTGAGACAAATACGCCATAGGTGCTCCACAAGCCTTCTGGTCTAACGCACTTGTTTCTTTAGACACTTGATTCAAATAACTTGTGATTCGAGATAAAGAATACAAAAGTCGTCCCGCATATTCACTATTCAACAAAGCCTTTAAATCATTTTCAAATCTGTCACCATCAACAACTGGAAGGCTCTCCAGATTCTCACCTATAACAATAAGGTGATTCAAAGCATTCAATAATTCTTGCTGATGTTCCTTTGAGTAATTTAAGGGTAAAAAGCCATTGGAGAGACTAAAAAAAGCATCACTCTCTTCTCCTTGAAAAATGGCATTTCCAAAGGCAATCGGTAATTCAAGCCGCTTTTTCTGCGCTACCTGATAAAGAGACTCAGCAAGTTCTCTATCTGTTACCTCACAAGATTCAATTGCACGTATAATATCCAGCTCGTACAAAAACCGCTGACTATCCGGCATTACTTTTCCTAAAATGCTGTTCTTTTTTCCCGCCACAGCACCAACACCACATTGCTGAAGAGATAGGAAATCCAACAGACCAATATCAAAAGCAGACAAGTCCAGCTGACGTAATCTTTTAGGAGGTAAACGATTTGGCATTACAATTGCTGGAGTTTCTGTGGAAAAAAACTGAGAACGGTTTAAATCCTGTACATAATCAGACAAAGTAGTCTCTGCTTTAAAACGCGTGTCACATCCGCTCACTCCAATGAGTATAATGCCACCTAACAGAATCATAGAAAGAAAAGGTTTTACTAACATGAACAAGCTACTCATTCAAAAGCGTGAAGAAATTTCTGAAACTCGCGTTGCCAAAATGGTTTTTCCAGGTACAACAAATCACTACGACACATTATTTGGCGGCATTGCATTACAATGGATGGATGAAGTGGCTTATATAGCAGCAACACGCTTTTCGAGAAAATCTATGGTGACAATTTCAACAGAGCAAGTTGACTTCAACCAGCCCATTCCATCTGGGATCCTGGTCGAGCTGATCGCCCGAGTTGTTCATGTAGGACGAACATCCCTAAAGGTAGAAGTGTCTATTTTCCTTGAGCAACTAGACAGCGACAAGCGTACAAAAGCAGTAACAGGCCACTTTAACTTTGTCGCCGTTGATGAAAACAAAAAGCCAACTCCTATTTTTGATGAAGAAGGCTCACTTTAAATAAACATCAGGGGATGAGTAAACCAAAGCCTGCGCATCCCCTCCCCCCCCATTAAATAACCAATAGATTAATTAGAATAGCGCTTCGCAATTTCTTCCGCTAATTCATCAAAACTCTTTTCAGCTTCTAACTTCTGAAATAAAGCCGCTTCACTTTTCATAGAAGTACGTAAAATGCTTTCAGCCACGCCTTCTGCCTGAGAAGGATCTAAACCAACCAAAACAACTAAACCACCAGATGGTGTTGGCATTTGGCGAACCACTTTAGAACCGATCAATTGTTGCTCTGTCACTTGCTTAGTCACAACACTGTTCACTCGATCCACCGTTTCTGCATCGCCTGCACCTGTTGTTTCCACGTATTGTTTAACCATATTTTGCAAATCAACACTCAACACTTGAGCCAATTCAACTCTTGCCGCAGTAGCCGCCATTTGCTTCATATAATTAGGGCCTGCCGCTGACTTCTCGCTGTAACCAACCGCTGACAAAGCTACACCTTCAACAGGTGCACCACAAACCCAATCAGGCGCAGCTTGATTTGAACCATCCGCAAAAGCACAATCAGGAATTGCTGCTACAGGTGTATTCACAACATCTTTACTGCAGGCAACCAACACAACACTGGATACTAATAGACTGGCAAGTTTCAATTTCATTTTATTTCCCTTCAATAACAATAATTTTGTGATGCAACATCAAAGATATTTTTACAAGATAGCTCTATCTTAGTTATTTATTTTCCGAAGCACAAAAAAGGGCGCTATGAATAGCACCCTTTTACATCAACTTACGCTATTAATTACTCAGTATAAGATGCTTTTTCTTCCTCTGTAACATCTTTCATAGAAAGTTTGATACGACCACGAGCATCAACATCTAGAACTTTAACGATGACTTCTTGACCTTCAGAAAGGAAGTCTGTCACAGCACGGATACGCTCTTCAGCGATCTGAGAAATGTGAACCAAACCATCTTTACCAGGCAGGATGTTAACGAAAGCACCAAACTCAGCAAGACGAACCACCTTACCTTTGTAAAGCTTATCTACTTCTGCTTCTGCTGTGATTTCGTGAATCAACAATAGCGCTGCATCAGAAGACGCCTTATCCGCTGCGTAAATACGAACTGTGCCATCATCATCTAGATCAACAGACGCGCCTGTTTTTTCTGTGATAGAACGAATCGTTGCGCCACCTTTACCGATAACGTCACGAATTTTCTCTGGGTCAATTTTGATTGTCGCCATAGAAGGTGCGTTAGGAGACACTTCTGGACGAGCATAACCAATCACTTGAGCCATTTCACGAAGGATGTGCTTACGCGCGTCCATTGCTTGGCTTAATGCGATATCCATGATTTCTTCATTGATACCTTCGATTTTGATGTCCATTTGAAGCGCAGTAATACCTTCTTCCGTACCTGCTACTTTAAAGTCCATATCACCAAGGTGATCTTCGTCACCCAAGATATCAGTCAATACAGCAAAACCGTCGTCTTCTTTGATAAGGCCCATTGCAATACCAGCAACTGGCGCTTTAAGAGGAACACCAGCGTCCATCATAGACAAAGAAGCACCACAAACAGAAGCCATAGAGCTCGAACCGTTCGATTCAGTGATCTCAGACACAATACGAATTGTGTATGGGAATTCGTCTTCACTTGGCAATACCGCTTGAACACCGCGACGAGCAAGACGACCATGACCGATTTCACGACGACCAACACCGCCCATACGACCACATTCACCTACAGAGTATGGAGGGAAATTGTAATGAAGCATGAAGCTGTCTTTGCTTTCGCCCGCTAAACCGTCAGACATTTGAGCATCACGGCTTGTACCTAGAGTACAAGTCGCAATTGCTTGAGTCTCGCCACGTGTAAACAAAGAAGAACCGTGAGTTTTACTTAACAAGCCAACTTCAACATTAATTGGACGAACCGTTTTGTTATCACGGCCATCAATACGAGGCTGACCATCAATAACACGACGACGTACAGTACGTTTTTCAAGTTTAGCAAACGCACCCGTTACATCGGCTTCAGAAAATTCACCTTCTTCAGTGACTAACGCAGCAACTGCTGCATCGCGCACTTCGCCTAATTTAGCGTAACGCGCCATTTTTTCACTGATGCCGTAAGCTTCTTCAATTTGTGCTGCGTAACCTGTAGTTAGAGCTTCAGTCAATGCTGCATTTGCCGCTTCAGCTTCCCACTCCCAACGAGGTTTAGCACACTCAGTTGCAAACTCAGAGATCGCAGAAATAGCTGTTTGCATTTCTTTATGAGCAAAAAGAACCGCACCCAACATTTCGTCTTCTGTCAGTTCTTGTGCTTCTGATTCAACCATAAGAACCGCGTCTTTCGTACCAGCAACAACCATGTCTAGCAAAGAGCTGTCTAGAGCAGAATAAGAAGGGTTTAAGATATAACCAGACTCATCGTTGAAACCAACACGAGCTGCACCAATTGGGCCATTAAATGGGATACCAGAAATGGTTAAAGCAGCAGACGTTGCCAACATAGCGGCGATATCTGCATCCAAATCGGTGTTTGTCGACATTACTGTACAAACAACTTGAACTTCGTTCATGAAACCTTTTGGAAACAATGGACGAATTGGGCGGTCAATAAGACGAGAGGTTAATGTTTCTTTTTCAGAAGGGCGACCTTCGCGCTTCAAGAAACCACCAGGGATTTTACCAACGGCGTAGGCACGCTCTTGATAATGTACAGACAATGGGAAAAAGTCTTGACCAGGTTTTGCAGATTTCGCACCAACAACAGTTGCTAACACTTGCGCATCACCAATAGTACATAACACCGCACCTGTTGCTTGACGAGCAATGCGGCCTGTTTCTAGCGTTACGGTATCGTTACCGAACTGGAATGTTTTTGTCGTAATACTCACACGTATTCCTTTTCATTAAAAAAATTACTTGCTCCCAAAGACCTCTTTTAAAGCCAGTACTCATATATGCTCTTCTGTTCAATTCATCACAACAGACAAAGTAAAAAACACATATGAAGTACAGGCTGTCCCTTGGGAAACCTATAAAAAAAGGGCCATAATAATTTATGGCCCTTCTTCAGTCTTAGCGACGTAGACCTAACTTTTTGATCAAGCTAGTGTAACGTGCTGCATCTTTACGCTTAAGGTAATCCAACAATTTACGACGTTGGTTTACCATGCGGATTAGACCGCGACGTGAGTGATGGTCATGGATATGAGCTTTAAAGTGACCTTGAAGACCTTCGATGTTCTTAGTCAACAATGCTACTTGAACTTCAGGAGAACCAGTGTCGCCTTCCGCTACTTGAAACTCTTTAACCAACACTGCTTTTGATTCTGCAGTTAATGCCATATCTATATCTCCAAAATAATATGCTATTTAAAAATAAAGGATAGCCGAGCATATTTTCAGTTACCCTAAGCCCGTAAGTCTAACACTAAATGTTCGTTAACTCACTGGTATTTACGAGTCGATGAGGACGAATAAATGCCTCTTTTATCACACCCAGACCTAAAAAACGCTGAGTATCTTGATCATACAGCCTAACTAACATCTCATTTTCTAAAGACGTAGCATTCTTAACTGGACGACCAAACAACATTTCCTTTGTATCATGAGTCGATAATTCGACTTTATTTAGATGTTCAACGGAAGTATCCATTGACATTAAATAACGATCTAGTTCGTCTTCACCTTTTTCTGCAATGCTTTCAAACTCTTCGAGAGTCAGCATGACTTCTGGCGAATAACCTGCTGTCGACACTCTATGCAATGAATGCAAATGTGCACCGCAACCTAAAGCTTCTCCGATATCTTCACCTATAGTTCGAATATACGTGCCTTTGGTACATTGTATGTCCAATGTCAGCGTGTCTTCTGTTCTAGAGACAAGGGTCAGATTCGTAATAGTAACGCGTCGACGTTTCCTTTCTATGACAATGCCTTGACGAGCATATTCATACAAAGGTTTGCCTTCATGCTTTAGCGCAGAATACATTGGAGGAATCTGCTCTATCTCACCACGGAAACGATTTAGTATGGACTCAAGCTCATCGTCTGTTAAAACAGGAACGGCTTCATCCGTTAATACATCACCCTCACGGTCACCCGTTGTGGTTCTTTTCCCTAATTGAATACAAGTAATGTAACGTTTATCTGCATCCAACAAAAATTGTGAAAACTTGGTTGCTTCCCCCAAACACAATGGCAACATGCCAGTTGCCAAAGGATCAAGCGCGCCAGTGTGACCCGCTTTTGCCGCTCGATAAAGACGACGAACACGTTGTAGTGCTTGGTTTGAGCTTAAACCTATCGGCTTATTCAGTAGAACGATACCGTCTACTGAACGCCACTTTGTTTTAGACATAAAAAAGTATTACTCGCTTTCGTTACCACTTTTCGTTTCATCATCACGAATCGCTTCATCAATCAGATTCGACATTCGCGAACCATTCAAAACACTTTGATCATAATGGAAACGCAAATGAGGCATGACACGAAGTTTTACTTCTTTTGCTAAACGGCCACGCAAGAAACCTTTGGCACTGTCTAAAGCTGCTTGATTTTCAGCCAACACTTCTGGCTGATCGTCTTTACCCAACACAGTGTAATAGATATCTGCATAACCTAAATCTTTTGCAACGCGTACTTCATTGATAGTAACTAACCCTAAACGAGGGTCTTTTACTTCAAATTGGATTAAGGACGCCAGCTCCTTTTGGAGCTGGTCACCAATCCGACTAGTACGACTAAATTCGCCTGCCATGATTATGTCCTATTAAAGAGTACGCGCAACTTCGATGGTTTCGAAAACCTCGATCTTATCGCCTACTTTGACATCGTTGTAGTTTTTCACACCGATACCACATTCCATGCCTCGACCAACTTCGTTAACCGCATCTTTAAAGCGACGAAGTGATTCTAGCTCACCTTCATAAATAACAACATCATCACGTAGAACACGGATTTGTTTATTACGGTATACCGTACCTTCAATCACCATACAGCCAGCAATTAAGCCAAACTTAGGAGAGTTAAATACGTCACGAACTTCTGCTGTACCTTGAATTTCTTCACGTAGATCAGGAGACAACATACCTGAAAGTGCTTGTTTAACATCGTCGATAATGTTGTAGATAACGCTGTAGTAACGAAGATCAATACTTTCACGCTCGATAAATTGCTTAGCAGATGTATCGGCACGAACGTTGAAACCAAAGATAACCGCTTCAGAAGCCAAAGCTAACGTTGCGTCAGTTTCACTAATACCACCCACACCGCTAGAAACAATGTTCACTCGTACTTCATCTGTATTCAAATCCGTTAATGACTTAATCAAAGCTTCAAGAGAACCACGAACATCGGCTTTAAGAATAACGTTCAAAGTACGAACTTCATCTTTACCCATTTCAGAGAATAAGTTCTCCAATTTCGCAGAATGTTGACGAGCAAAACGCACTTCACGGTATTTGCCTTGACGGAAGTTAGCCACTTCACGCGCTTTACGCTCATCCGCAACTACGATGAATTCTTCACCCGCATCAGGCGTTCCATCAAGACCAAGAATTTCAACTGGAATAGAAGGCCCTGCAGAAGTAATTGACTTACCGTTCTCGTCCAACAAGGCACGTACGCGGCCCATTTGTAAGCCAGCCAAGACAATGTCGCCTTTCTTCAAGGTACCGTTCTGAATAAGCAAAGTTGCGACAGAACCGCGTCCGCGGTCAAGGCGAGCTTCAACAACCACACCTTTCGCTGGCGCACTAGGAACTGCTGTTAACTCAAGCACTTCAGATTGAAGAAGTATGGCTTCTAACAGCTCTTCAATACCTTCACCAGACTTCGCAGATACACCAACGAACTGAATGTCACCACCCCATTCTTCAGGTACAACTTCTTGAGCAACCAATTCATTCTTAACGCGATCAAGATCAGCGCCTTCTTTATCAATCTTAGTGATTGCCACAACCATAGGCACTTCAGCGGCACGAGCATGCTGAATCGCCTCAATTGTTTGAGGCATAACACCATCATCCGCAGCACAAACCAGGATAACGATATCAGTTGCTTTCGCACCACGAGCACGCATAGAAGTAAACGCAGCGTGTCCAGGTGTATCTAGGAAGCTAACCATGCCATGCGGTGTTTCAACATGATATGCACCAATATGCTGGGTAATGCCGCCAGACTCACCTGCAGCAACGCGTGTTGTACGAATGTAATCAAGTAAGGATGTTTTACCGTGGTCAACGTGACCCATTACAGTAACAACAGGTGCACGCTTAATCGCTTCACCTTCGTAATCGATCGCTTCCATCATGTCATTTTCAACAGCATTTTCATCGATATAAGTCACTGTGTGACCCATTTCTTCGACAACAAGTGTTGCTGTATCACGGTCAATCGTTTGGTTAATGGTTGCCATTGCACCCATTTTAAACATGACCTTAATAACTTCCGCGCCTTTTACGGTCATTTTCTCAGCCAGTTCCGCTACTGTAATACTTTCTGGTAGCGCGACTTCGTGGATAATTTTCGCAGTTGGCTTTTGGAAACCATGCTCTTGTGGCTTAGAAGGTTTCTTATTTTTGCGCCCTAACTTACCGCGACGAACTTCCTCATCACCATTCAAGTTTACACGTGCGCCACGCTTGTTCTCTGGAGTACGACCGCGAGGCTTATCTTTCTCTTTATCGTTGTCGTGTCTCGTAGCGCCTTTTTTACCTTTTGGCACTGCAGTAGACTTTTTATTATCCGTTGCAGGTTGAGACGCTTTCTTAGGTGCTTTCTCTCGCTTAACCGTTTCCACGGGCTCTGCTCCTTTGTCGGAAGCGTTTTGCTCCGCATCATGTACCACATTAGCTTCAGCAGCCTGACGCGCTTTTTCTGCAGCTTCTGCTTTTTCTGCTTCTAACTTTTTCTCAGCTTCTAAACGTAAGCGAGCTTCTTCTGCCGCTTGTTCTTCTGCAAGGCGCTTGGCTAGCTCTTCTTGCTTTTGAGCTTCGTCATCTAAATCATCACGCTTCACGTAAGTGCGCTTTTTCTTTACAGCAACATTGACCGCTTTACCACCATCACCACGAGACAAAGTACTAGTTGTCTTACGCTGTAGAGTAATTCGTTGGCTGCTATCGCCTTCGTCACCATGTTGACGCTTTAAAAAATTCAACAAGGTTTGTTTTTCAACTTCAGAGACTTCTTGATTTGCACTCGTTTGAGGCAGACCAGCATCTTTCATCTGAGTTAGTAGCTTATCGATTGGTGTATTCACCAACTCGGATAGTATCTTTACGGTTTGAACTGTCATTAAGTTCCCCCTTATGTACTCAGATTTTATTCAGATTCAGCAAACCAAGGTGCGCGGGCAGTCAAAATAAGACTTGCAGCACGCTCTTCAGTCATACCTTCAACTTCAAGCAATTCATCAACTGATTGCTCAGCCAAATCTTCCATAGTAATCACACCAATAGACGCAAGTACTAAAGCAAGGTGATTATCCATTCCTTCCATTGCCAACAAATCAGCAGCAGGTTTAGCACCATCTAATTGCTCTTCAGCTTGAAGCGCTTGATTCAACAAAGCCTCTTTTGCTCGTGAACGCAGCTCGTTTACTAAATCTTCATCAAATCCGTCAATGTCTAACATTTCTTCCATTGGGACATAAGCCACTTCTTCTAAAGAAGTGAATCCCTCATCAACCATTTGGATTGCCAAATCGTCGTCTATATCCAGACCAGTAACAAAGACATCAATCAGCTTCTGTGACTCTTCTTGCTGCTTCGCTTCGGCATCTTCACTGGTCATTACATTCAATGCCCAACCTGTTAAGGTAGAAGCCAAACGTACATTCTGACCATTACGACCAATTGCTTGTGCTAAATTATCACTTTTAACCGCCACATCCATAGAATGAGAATCTTCATCGATGACGATAGAATCAACTTCAGCAGGCGCCATGGCATTAATAACAAGCTGTGCTGGGTTATCGTCCCAAAGTACGATATCAACACGCTCACCGTTCATTTCATTCGATACTGCTTGAACTCGTGCACCACGCATACCAACGCATGCACCGATTGGATCAATACGACGATCGTTTGTTTTAACTGCAATTTTTGCGCGTAAGCCTGGATCTCTTGAAGCACTACGAATTTCAATCACTTCTTCTGCGATTTCTGGCACTTCCAGACGGAACAGTTCAACCATAAACTCTGGTGCGTTACGAGATAGAATCAACTGAGCTCCGCGGCTGTCGTCACGAATTTCTAACAACAATGCACGAATACGATCGTTCATTCTGAAACTTTCACGCGCGATCAATTGATCTTTTGGTAAAGACGCTTCTGCGTTTTCACCAAGGTCAATGATCAAGCTATCACGAGTCACTTTCTTAACTTGACCGTGTACAAGCTTGCCAACTTTCTCTGCATACAACGCAACCATCTTAGCGCGTTCAGCTTCACGAACTTTCTGTACGATAACTTGCTTTGCAGTTTGCGCTGCGATACGACCAAAGGTTTCAGACTCAACTTCTTCTTCGTAAATGCCGCCAATATCAACGCCTAGGTTTTGCTCTTCAGAATCATCAATTGTTAATTCATACGCAGGTGCAGAGTAGTCTTCATCTGCAACAATGTTCCATTGGCGATATGTTTTATAATCACCTGTACGCTGATCGATAGAGACACGAATTAACGCCTCTTCTTCAAAACGGCGTTTGGCAGCACTAGCTAAAGCAATTTCAACGGCTTCGAAAATAACTTGTTTCGGAACATCTTTCTCGTTGGAAACGGCTTCCACTACCAAAAGAATTTCTTTGCTCATCCTTTTAGCCTCTCTTCAAGGTTAATTTTTAAAATTGTGGAACAACATTCGCTTTATCGATTAAATCAATAGGCAATAAATATTCTTCTTGATCTACACGAATGACAACGTCTTCGTTTTCGATCCCCATAAGTTGACCTTTAAACTTACGACGCCCATCAAATGGCACTCGCAAACGCAAAGAAACAACAGAACCAATATAGGCTTGATACTGAACCAAACTAAATAAAGGTCGATCTAAACCTGGTGATGAAACTTCTAGGTTATATTCCCCTGTAATTGGGTCTTCAACATCTAAAATAGAACTAACTTGACGGCTAACACTGACACAATCTTCTACATCGATGCCCTTCTCCGCATCCGTCTCAATAAAAATGCGAAGCACAGAATCTTTACCTAAAGATAAATATTCCATTCCCCAGAACTCAAACCCTAATCCTTCAACGACAGGTCGAATAAGCTCTTCTAAAATCGTATATTTTGCTGACAATCGTTTTCTCCGAAAATCAATTTTGTAAAACGCAGAAACAAAAAACGGGCTCAAGGCCCATTTCCATTTATAAAACAGCAATAAGAGTACAGATAACAAAAAACCCCATATAGGGGTTCTTAGTACTCTGTTCAGTAACACTGAGAGAGCATCCTTCAAAGAAGGTCGTCAATCCTGACACTTAATACCAAGAACAAAATGGTGCGGATACCTAATAAAGGAAACCATGAAGACAAATCGTACTCATCTTCAACCAACCAAATTACTCTGCATCAATATCGCGACATCATACACAAGATATAACATAAATTCAAGATTGGTGCGGATGGGGGGACTCGAACCCCCACGAGCATAGCTCACCACCCCCTCAAGGTGGCGCGTCTACCAATTCCGCCACATCCGCAAAACACTTACATAAACAACAAAACATCCAATTTAGATATTTCATTGAATCCTATAGACTAAAATTACTCAGTTACAGGTAGGTCTGAAGTCACTTGTGTTTCACCTAGTTCAGGCAAACTAATTGAATCTTCCACTTGAGGAACAGAAGGAACAAAATCAAGCGCACCAGAAACACTTTTCGCTTGTTCGCTGGCAAAAAAAGCCAAACCAAAACTCGTCAAAAAGAAAACCAATGCAAACACAGCCGTCATTTTCCCGAAGAAACTACCGCCGCCTTGACTACCAAATACTGTTTGAGATGCACCGCCACCAAAAGAGGCACCAGCATCTGCACCTTTACCTTGCTGCAGTAAAACCAACGCAATAATCGCTACTGCCGCCAGTACATGCAAAACTAAAATAAGTGCTTCCATTAATTAACCTGCCGCTTTTACTATTGCTATAAATTCTTTCGCATCAAGTGATGCTCCACCAACAAGAGCACCATCGACATCAGGCATTTCAAATAAAGCCGTACTGGTTGATGCTTTAACACTTCCGCCATACAGAATTTGCACTTTTTGAGACACAACTTCTGAAGACTTTGCCAAGAAGGCTCTAATTGACTGATGCACTTCTTGGGCTTGCTCAGCACTTGCTGATAATCCTGTGCCTATCGCCCAAATCGGCTCATAAGCAATAACTATTTTTGCGAACGCTTCGATTCCAACCTTAGAAACAACAGCCTGAATCTGACGCTCGCACACAGAAAATGTTTGATTTGCTTCACGCTCTTCCAACGTTTCACCAATACACAAAATTGGCGTCAATTCAGCACTCAAAGCAGTTGTAATTTTAGCAGCAACAACATCATCTGTTTCATTATAAAGTGTTCGGCGCTCCGAATGACCAAGTAAAACATACTTAACGTTGAAATCACCTAACATAGAAGCCGAGACTTCCCCTGTATAAGCACCTTTCACTTCATCACTAACATTCTGAGCAGCTAAGCTAAAGTTGCTCGTTTTAACAAGCTCATTAACAAGTGACAAATATGGAAAAGAAGGGGCAATCACCACTTCAGAGTTAGAACCCTTCATCTCAAGCAAACCATCAACTAGTGCATCAATAGACTCTTTTGAGCCATTCATTTTCCAGTTTCCAGCTACTATTTTCCGACGAATCATATTCTAACCCCTAAATTCGAGGCGCTCATTCTATGGAAAGCCTCGTTTGGTTTCAAGTGTTTATTTAAGTGACCAAAGATATTCACTTTATATAGATGTTTTGGACTCAACAACCAGCTTCACTTCTTCCGCTAGATAGTCTACTAGTTCGTTAACTGTTTCATCATCACGACCTTCAACCATCACTCGAATCAAAGGTTCCGTACCTGATGCTCGCAGCAACACTCGCCCCAAACCATTCAAACGCTCATTGGCAATCGCAATCGCTTTTTGCAAAGCAGGTTCTTCGTTAGGTACAAAACGTTTTGCTACACGAATATTTTTTAATTTTTGAGGAAATTTAACCAAGCCAGTCAAGAGTTCGTCTAATGACTTATCCTCTTCAACCATAGCTCTCAGCACTTGCAGAGCAGCAACAATACCATCACCCGTGGTGGTAATTGAACGACACACAATATGACCCGATGGTTCGCCACCAAGCACCCAACCATGTTGCATTAGCTTTTCATTTACGTATCGGTCACCAACCGCAGCGCGACTAAAACCAATACCCGTTTCAGAAAATGCTAGTTCAAGACCAAAATTGCTCATTAAGGTTCCAACAACACCACCACTAAAGCGACCTGTTTGCATCAAATGGTTGGCAATAATATAAAGAATATCGTCACCATCGCAAACCACACCATGACGATCAACCAAGATCAATCGATCGCCATCACCATCAAGAGCAATACCAATATCAGCTCCTTCAGCCAATACATTTTTACGCAACAGCTCAGGCTTAGTTGCACCGCTAAACTCATTGATATTTAATCCATCAGGATTCACACCAATGGAAATAACTTCCGCACCCAATTCAGAGAAAACTCGAGGTGCGACATGATAAGTAGCGCCATCAGCACAATCGACTATTATCTTTAATCCACTCAACTGCAGACCAATTGGAAAGGTGCCTTTGCAATATTCGATATAACGCCCTGCCGCATCCTCAATTCGTCTAGCACGACCAATCAAGCTAGATTCAACCACTTCCATAGGCTGTTCTAGAAAATACTCTATACGCTCTTCGATCTCATCTGAGATTTTCCCGCCTTCTGCAGAGAAAAACTTAATACCGTTATCTGAGTAAGGGTTATGAGAAGCACTGATAACAATGCCTGCACTGGCACGAAAAGTACGAGTTAAATAAGCAATAGCCGGTGTTGGCATAGGACCAACCAAACGAACATCTGCACCAGCAGCAACAATGCCAGATTCAAGTGCAGATTCAAACATGTAACCTGAGATACGAGTGTCTTTGCCTATTAATATTTTTTTGTCATTTTCCTTAAAAACTTGACCAGCTGCCCACCCAAGCTTAAGCATAAACTCAGGTGTAATTGGCGTTGTACCGACCTTCCCACGAATTCCATCTGTACCAAAATATTTACGCATCAAACCTCTCTCTCAATACGAGACATCAGCGCCAGCATTTCTACATGCGACCTAACATCATGAACCCTAAAAATACGAGCACCCTTCATATAAGCGGAAGCATTTGCCCCCATGGTGCCATACAAACGTTCTTCAACTGGTAAACCTAACACATCGCCAACCATGGTCTTTCGAGACAGACCAACCAGAACGTCAAAACCCAATTCTTTAAAATACTCTGTATGCTTAACTAGCGATAAATTATGAGCCAACGTTTTACCAAACCCAATACCAACATCTAATATTAGGCGATCTCTCGCAATACCCGCTTCTTCACAAGCATCTACTCTAGCCAGCAAATACGCTGCAACATCCGAAACAACAGAATGGTAATCGGGTTGATCCTGCATTGTTTTAGGCGTACCTTTCATGTGCATCAAACAAATCGGCAAATTGGTACTTGCTGCCACTTCCAAAGCACCTTCACGCTCAAGCGCTCTAACATCATTAATCAGTCCCGCATTAAGAAAAGCCGCACCTTTCATTACGTCTGCAGTACTTGTATCAACAGACACAACAATATCAAAACGTTTTTTGATTGCTTCAATGACAGGCAAAACACGATCAAGTTCTTGTTGAACCGAAACAGGAGCAGCACCAGGGCGAGTCGATTCACCGCCAACATCAATAATGCTAGCACCTTCTTGAATCATTCTTTCCGTTTGACGCAAGGCAGAATCTAAGGAATTAAACGCTCCGCCGTCAGAAAAAGAATCCGGAGTAACATTTAATATCCCCATAACATGAGGAAGGGACAAATCTAACGATTTGTCCCCAAAAGATATCAACGACATGACATAACCACATCAAACAACGAATACAAATTATTCACCCAGAGGCTTGGAAGCTTGATTTGGGTTTGTATCTAAATCATCTGATGAAACATCTACAGAAGACGGCTCAGCCTCATTTACAGGATCAACAGACACATCACCCTTTGGTGGCGTCGAACCTGGATCCGTCCAACCTTCTGGCGCCGATGGCTTTTTACCATCCATAATTTCTTTAATTTGCTTCGCATCAATTGTTTCATACTGCATTAAGGCTTCAGCCATAACATCCAGCTTAGAGCGGTTTTCATGCAGTATTTCAGTCGCTTTAGTATAACAACGAGCAATGATATCTTGAACTTCAGCATCTATTACTTTGCCAGTTTCTGGTGAGAAATAGTTCGCTTTACTTCCAGTAGGTCCTGAAATGTAGCTACCGCTGTTTTCATCTTCTTCGTATGCGTATGGACCAAGCTTTTCAGACAAACCCCACTTAGTAACCATGTTACGAGCAATGCTAGTTGCACGCTCAATATCATTAGACGCACCAGTAGAAACACCATCAAACCCATGAATCATTTCTTCGGCAATACGTCCACCATATAAGCTACACACTTGGCTTTCCAAACCGATTTTACTGACACTGTACTTATCTTCTTCAGGTAAATACATGGTAACGCCCAGAGCACGGCCACGAGGAATAATAGATACTTTATACACAGGATCATGTTCAGGGACCAAGTAACCAATAATAGTATGGCCCGCTTCATGATATGCCGTGTTTAACTTTTCTTTATCACTCATCACCATGGTTTTACGCTCAGCGCCCATGAGGATTTTATCTTTGGCTAATTCAAGTTGCTCCATATTTACCAAACGGCGATTAGAGCGAGCAGCAAACAATGCCGCTTCGTTTACTAGGTTAGCAAGATCAGCACCAGAGAAACCCGGTGTACCACGAGCAATGTTTTTTGGCTCAACATCATCATCGCAAGGCACTTTACGCAAATGCACTTTGAGAATCTGCTCACGACCACGAATATCTGGCAAACCTACTTGTACCTGACGATCAAAACGACCAGGACGTAACAATGCTGGATCCAATACATCAGGACGGTTAGTTGCCGCGATAACAATAATACCCTCGTTACCTTCAAAGCCATCCATTTCAACCAACAACTGGTTCAACGTTTGCTCACGCTCATCATTACCGCCACCCATACCGGAACCACGGTTACGACCTACCGCATCGATCTCATCAATAAAGATAATGCAAGGTGCATGTTTCTTAGCCTGCTCAAACATGTCGCGCACACGAGACGCACCAACACCAACAAACATTTCAACGAAATCAGAACCAGAAATCGTAAAGAAAGGCACTTTCGCTTCCCCAGCAATCGCTTTTGCAAGTAAAGTCTTACCTGTACCTGGAGGGCCACACATCAAAATACCACGTGGAATCTTACCACCTAAGCGCTGAAATTTACTCGGCTCTCGTAAAAAGTCCACCAACTCTTCAGTGTCTTCTTTCGCTTCATCACAACCAGCGACATCAGCAAACGTTGTCTTAATCTGATCTTCTGGTAACAAGCGCGCTTTAGACTTACCAAAAGACATTGGCCCGCCCTTACCGCCACCACCACCTTGCATTTGTCGCATGAAGAACATAAAAATGGCAAGAATAAGCAGAATAGGGAAACTCGCTACAAGCAACTGAGTCCAAATACTTGTTTGCTCAGGCAAACGCCCTTCAACAACAACATTATTGTTTAGCAAATCATCCATTATTTTAGGATCTGCAGCAGCAGGACGAACAGTATCAAACGAATCTCCGCTCGTTCTGTTACCGCTAATGATATAGCCATCAACAGTTACTTTTGCGATACGGCCGTCTTGAACCTCTTTCACAAATTCAGAATAAGTAATTCGATTTGTTTCAGCCGGAGTATTAAAATTGTTAAAAACTGTTAGCAGTACAGCTGCAATAACTAACCACAACAGTATATTTTTCATCATGTCGTTCAAGAGCACACCTCTAAACGGTTATTTTTAATGTATCTGATAATAGTATCAGAACATGTTCGATTAACCTTTGTATTGTCTTCCTAATAAATAAACTTCGCGACTTCTCGCTCGCGATGCATCTGGTTTCCGTGTTACCACAGACGAAAATTGAGCCCGCATGGCTTTGAGGTATTCTTCAAACCCCTCACCCTGAAACACTTTAACCAAAAAATTCCCATCTGGACGTAGCACTTGAGCTGCCATATCCAATGCAAGCTCTACAAGATACATAGCTTGCGGCTGATCTGAAGAACTGTTACCACTCATATTGGGGGCCATATCTGAAATTACAAGATCTGCTTTTTCATTACCCATTTCAGCCAAAATGGCCTCGTAAACCTCTTGCTCAGTAAAATCTCCCTGAACAAACCTCACACCGGGTAGTGGCGCCATCTCCAAAATATCAGACGCAATAATCGTACCCTTGTCTCCCACAAGTTTAGCCGCAATTTGAGACCAGCCTCCTGGCGCTGCGCCTAAATCTACCACACGCATTGCAGGTCGAAACAGCTTATCCTTATCGTTAATTTCTATCAGCTTGTAGCTTGCTCTAGAACGATAACCATCTTGCTGGGATTTTTTGACATAAGGATCATCAAAATGTTCCTTCATCCAACTATTACTACTTTTTGATCTTGCCACGTTTTCATCATACCTAAATCAGTCTATATTCCGCTATAATATCGCTTAACCTCTAAAGCCTCCAATAAAGAGGGTCAACTAATATGAGAAAATTTTACTATGAGCATTACAAACGCCCAAAAAAAGCAATATCGTCTAATCGGACACGCCCTTAACCCAGTCGTCATGATAGCGGGCAACGGCTTAACTGAAACCGTATTAACAGAAGTAGATCGCGCCCTTGAAGATCATGAGCTTATCAAAGTACGCATTAGCATTGCGGACCGTGATGTACGAACTGCATTAATTGCGGAAATTAGCAAAATAATGAAATGTGAAACCGTTCAAACGATTGGCAAAGTCGCACTCTTTTATCGCGCAGCCCTAGAGCCAAATCCAAAGCTATCTAACTTACTACGTTAATGGCGACATAAGAGATGGTCTTTTTGTTTAAAAAAAACGACTATCTCTAAACCCCTCTAGATTTCGGCCGATACCTTTGACAGGTATCACAGGAGCCGGAGCATGTTATTTATAGAGGCAATCAATAAAGCCAGCCCTCAATCGAGCGGAAAAAAACTGATCAATAGGGAAAGAAAACGCCCTACCATCAGCCATAAAGACTCTGTTGATTTGAGTTCAGCAGGCAATCAAGTTAAAGAAATTCACCTTGATAGCCACGAGAAAACTCAACTAACCGCCCCCGCAAGTGTGTTTGCCAATCTTATCGAACATGTTTTGAGCCATACAATGAGCACAAAGCTACATCTACACTCACCGGAAGAACTTTCTTTAGATTCAAAAGAATGGAAACTCTTTTTACAAGTACCACCAATAAAAACAGAAAGCTCTCAAAGAACAGCTGGCTACATCGAGCCGGAAATACATAAGCAACCACCAGCCAAGCAGTTAATTTTCCATATTCCAGTAAAGCCTGCTTATGGTGTGCCAATTGAGATGACATTATTGCTGTCACCTCACCATGGTTCACCAGAAACACACAGTTTGTTCCATACACTGCCAAAAGAGATCTGGCTACCAGTGTTAAACACCCCTTATTCACCTGATTTCCTATCGCAGCAACTGACCCATTATCATATTTTTCTCGATCAAGATGGCGAGCCAGACCAACTATCGCCCCTGTATTCACATATTAACCAGAGCAAAATCTCTGCAAACCAGGATCCGACCAACACCTCTGGTTTAAGAATTTGGCGTGCAAAAAATAATGCCTTAACGCCCGTTGTATTAGGAGACAAAGAGATCGGCTTGCTCTTTTTCGCCCATTACAAACCGTTAGATAGTAGTGCCATGAGCAATGATGAAAGATATCTCCAAGCCAATAATATCTATACAAAGGCCTAACTTATTAGCAATTGAAGTAGCCAAAAAAACAAAAAAGCCCTTTACATTAACAAAGGGCTTTTTCACATCAAATAAGAGAAAATCAGATAGAAATACTAAATACTAAATACTAAAACTCGCACCACAACCGCAAGTTGATGTGGCATTTGGGTTTTGCACAGTAAATCGAGAACCTTCTAAATTTTCTTTATAGTCTACTTCCGAACCAACTAAGTACTGAAAGCTCAGAGGATCAACCACCAAACTAACGCCATCGCGTTTCACTTCTGTATCATCTTCTTGATACTCTTCATCAAAAGTAAAACCATATTGAAAGCCAGAACACCCGCCACCAGTCACGTAAACACGCAACTTAAGACGATCGTTTTCTTCTTCCTCAACCAAAGATTTCAACTTCGCAGCCGCCGCCTCTGTAAACTCAATAGGATCTACTGATTCAACACTACTCATTTTGACACCATAATAACTATTTTGAATGACCGAATTATCTTCTTAACCAAGTATTTTAGTCAAGTATCAATCAATGTTCACGAGTAGAGCGGAATCGAACATCAGGCCATTTTTCTTCAGCCATCATTAAGTTCACTCGCGTTGGAGCCAAGTAAGTTAAATGACCGCCACCATCAATCGCTAAATTATCACGACACTTATTCTTAAACTCTTCGAATTTCTTTGGATCATCACACTCAACCCATCTAGCCGTATTAACATTCACGGCCTCATAAATACATTCCACTTTGTATTCATCCTTTAAACGGTAAGCAACCACTTCATATTGCAATTGACCAACCGCCCCAACAATAAGTTCATTGTTACGCTGTGGCATAAACAACTGAGTAGAACCTTCTTCAGAAAGTTGCTGCAAGCCTTTTTGAAGGGCTTTCATCTTCATCGGATCTTTCAGTCGTACACGACGGAAAAGTTCAGGAGCAAAGTGAGGAATACCAGTAAATTTAAGATCTTCACCTTCCGTAAAGGTATCACCAATCTGAATTGTACCGTGATTATGCAAACCTATAATGTCTCCCGAAAATGCCTCCTCTACGCCGTCTCGGTCACCAGCGGTAAAAGACACAGCATCTGTCACCTTAATGTCTTTACCCAAGCGACAATGACGCATTTTCATTCCGCGACTGTAAGTACCAGAACACACACGCATGAAAGCAATACGATCTCGGTGTTTTGGGTCCATATTAGCTTGAATTTTAAAAATAAAACCTGAGAATTTTTCTTCTAATGCAGAAACCTCACGTGAATTGGTTTCACGAGCAACTGGCGATGGCGCCCACTCGACAAATCCATCCAACATTTCACAAACACCGAAGTTAGATAAGGCTGTACCAAAGAACACTGGCGTCAATTCGCCTGCCAGATAAGCGTCGAGTTCAAACTCATGACTCGCACCACGAACAAGTTCAATTTCTTCCATGTACGCTTCCCAATCATCACCAAGCAGCTCTTTCGCTTCATCAGACTCCAAGCCTTCAATACGAATATCGTCCATCAAGGTATGACCTCGACCACGCACAAAAACATGAATCGTATCTGTGTAAAGATTATAAACACCTTTAAAGAAATCACTCATACCAATCGGCCAAGTAATCGGTGCAGCAGCGATTTTCAAAACTTCTTCTACTTCATCTAACAACTCGATTGGATCACGAATATCTCGGTCCATTTTGTTAATAAAAGTTAAAATTGGCGTATCACGCAGACGACACACATCCATTAATTTAATGGTTCGATCCTCAACACCTTTAGCGCCATCAATCACCATCAATACAGAGTCAACAGCGGTTAAAGTACGATAAGTATCTTCCGAGAAATCTTCGTGTCCAGGTGTATCAAGTAGGTTCACCATACGATCTTTGTAAGGAAACTGCATCACAGAAGAGGTAATCGAAATACCACGCTGCTTCTCCATCGCCATCCAGTCAGATGTTGCATGCTTATCACCTTTTCGCCCTTTCACCGAACCTGCTGTTTGAATCAACTGGCCAAGCAACAAAAGCTTTTCAGTAATGGTGGTTTTACCCGCATCAGGGTGGGAAATAATCGCAAAGGTGCGGCGCTGCTCGACTTGATCGATAAACTCTTGGGACATGATAAATGGTCTTCTACTGTGCATAAGACGCACCCTAAAAACAGAGTACGTAAAAGTGAGGTTAAAATAATTGGCGCTATTTTCGCTGATTTTCCACTTATACACAATCAATGCTGACCAGAAAGCATACTCAGACACGCTTTTGCCAAACCATTTAAACTAGGGAGTATTAATATTCCAAGGGATTTACTTCAGTAAACCTATTAACAAGAAAAAATGGCAGCACCACTCATACAAAGCACTAGCAGAACATAACGAACTAACTTCACAACAAGATGTTTGTTATAAAAAAAGGAACCAGACTGACAAGGTCTAGGCTCCTTTTAAATGACTCATTACACAACTCTAATCATGATGATTTGTACTTTCTATTGCTCCACTCCTTTCTGCGTTCTTGCGCTTAGGGAACAAGCGGCGAACAACAACAAAGAACAATGGCACAAAGAAGATTGCCAATACTGTCGCAGTTAATGTGCCACCGACAATACCAGAACCAATAGAGATACGGCTATTTGCACCAGCCCCTGAAGACAAGGCCAAAGGCAAGGTCCCGACAATGAAGGCTAAAGAGGTCATAATAATCGGACGTAAACGCAATTGCGCCGCTTCCACCGCAGCATCCCAGGCATTCGCACCTTTACTGTAAGCCGCTTCTGCAAACTCAACAATTAAGATGGCATTCTTTGATGACAAACCTATCGTCGTCAACAAGGCGACTTGGAAATACACATCGTTTTCCAAACCACGAAGATGCGCCGCTGCTGCCGCACCAATAACACCTAATGGAATGACCAACATCACAGAAAAAGGCACAGTCCAACTTTCATACAAGGCCGCAAGACATAAGAAAACCACTAAAATAGACAATCCATACAATAGCTGGGTTTGACCACCAGACAATCGTTCTTGATAAGACAAGCCACTCCACGCACCAATTGACCCTGGCGGCATCTCATCAGAAAGTCTTTGCAGCTCATCCATTGCAACACCAGAGCTGATACCATCAGCCCCTGAACCTTGAATACCATAAGACGCAGAACCATTAAATCGGTTCAAAGTTTTTGGGCCATAAGACCATTCACTGGTCATAAAGGCCGACATTGGCGTCATGGTATTGTCGCTTCCGCGCACATACCAATGCTGCAAGTTTTCAGGCGTTGAACGATATTGTGCATCACCTTGCATATAAACTTTCTTCACACGACCACGATCAATGAAGTCATTTATATAAGTGCCTGCCCATGCACTGGTCAAGGTCGAGCTAATGTTGGACAAAGACAAACCAAGCGCCGAGGCTTTTTCTTGGTCTATGTCAATTTTCAATTGTGGCGCTTCTGACTCACCACTCAAACGAACCCCCGTCAACAAAGGGCTGGTACGAGCATTCGTTAATAACTCATCACGCATTTCAATGAGTGTCTCACGACTGGTATTACCCGACGCCAACAATTGGAAAGTAAAGCCATTCGTTTGACCCAAGCCACGGATAGAAGGTGGAATCAATGAGAAGATACGGGCGTCACGAATTTTCCCAAACGCCCCATAAGAACGCCCTACAATGGCACCGGCACTGTCTTTAGGGTCTTCACGTTCGGACCAATCCGTTAACGCGGCGAAAGCAAGACCAGCATTCTGACCACTTCCCATGAAGTTAAAACCAGACACCGTAAATAACGCTCTCACATTGTCTTTTTCTGTGTTCAAAAAGTGATCTTCAACCTTACGCATCACTTCATTTGTACGAGCTTGAGAAGCACCTTCAGGTAATGACACCATAACAATCACTCGACCTTGGTCTTCCGTCGGTAGAAAGCCCGTTGGCAAGTTGTTCATCATATAAACCAAGCCCGCCACAATAAGACCATAGCCAAACAACCAGCGCATTGGCTGTTTTACTAAACGCTCCACTCGACCCGAATAACGATTCGTCGCCCGGTCGAAGTTACGGTTAAACCAACCACCTAAACCTGTTTTTGGCATACCATGATTTGGCTTAAGCAATGTGGCACACAAAGCAGGCGTAAGCGTTAGTGCCACCACCACAGACAATGTCATTGCGGCCACAATCGTCACAGAAAACTGACGATAAATAACGCCAGCAGAACCGCTGAAAAAAGCCATCGGTAAAAACACAGCCGACAACACAACCGCAATACCAATCAAAGCACTGGTGATTTCTTTCATGGATTTAATCGTGGCTTCTTTAGGAGAAAGCCCTTCTTCTTCCATGACCCTTTCTACGTTTTCAACTACCACAATGGCATCATCCACCAGCAAACCAATAGATAACACTATGCCAAACATGGTTAAGGTATTAATCGAAAAACCAGCAACTTCTAATACCCCAAACACACCCAGCAAAACCACAGGAACCGCAATGGCAGGAATAAGCGTAGCTCGCCAATTTTGCAAGAAAATAAACATGACGATGACCACTAATACAATGGCCTCGAATAATGTCTTCACGACCTCTTCAATAGAGATTTTAATGAATGCCGTACTGTCTACAGGATAAGCCAACTTATAACCATCAGGCAGATTTGGCTCTAATTCAGCCAATGCCGCTTTCACCCCTTCAGAGGTAGATAAGGCATTTGCACCAGGAGACAACATCACCGCCATACCTGAACCTGGGTGACCATTTAAGCGCACCATATTAGAGTAAGATTCACTACCGATTTCAATTCTCGCCACATCACTCAAGCGAACCGTTGCGCCACTGTCATCATAAGCCAAGATGATCTTTTCAAACTCTTCTACGGTTTGTAGTTTTGATTGAGCGGTGACAGAAACATTCAACTCTTGGCTTTCAAGAGCAGGAAAGGCACCTAGGCTGCCGGCTGCAATTTGAGTGTTTTGTGTATTGACGGCAGCAGACACATCAGAAGGAATTAAATTGTACGAGGCCAATTTCAATGGATCTAACCAAATACGCATGGAGTATTGAGCACCAAACACGCGAATACTGCCCACGCCATCTACTCGAGCAACAATGTCTTCAACACTGCTCACCATAAAATCAGACACATCAAACGCGCTGTCGGTATCCGTTTCATCATAAAGAGCAGCAACCAAGAGAAAATCGGAGTTCGACTTTGTTACGGTCACACCACTTTGCTGCACAGCCTCTGGCAGGCTAGAGGTCACTTGCTGAACTTTATTCTGCACTTGAACTTGGGCCAAATCAGCGTCTGTACCTTGTTCAAACGTCACCGTAATATCGGAACTGCCCGTTGAAGTACTGGAAGAAGAAAAATACAGCAACCCATCAAGCCCTGTAAGTTGTTGCTCTAGGACTTGAGTTACACTGTTCTCAACCGTTTCAGCCGATGCCCCCGTATAAGTGGCTGAAATATTGATAGAAGGCGGTGCCACATCCGGATATTGAGAAACAGGCAGCGTAGTAATTGCGCCTAAACCCGCCAACATAATGGCAATGGAAATAACCCAAGCAAAAACCGGTCGGTTAATAAAAAATTGCGCTAACATTTGGATACTCCCTTAGTTCGAAGACGAGGTTGTTGCTTCATTCTGTTCAAGCATTGAGCCTGTTTGAGTATCGAAGGTTAATTCAACTACGGTTACCGCACTTCCCGGTCTCACTTTTGATGAACCCTCAACAACGAGCTTATCTCCAGCGTTAATTCCAGAAGCAATCAGCCATTGATTACCAATCGCTTTCTCCGTTTCTAGTATGCGTTTTTCAATGGTATTGTTCGCGCTCACCACATAGGCAATTGGATTACCTCTTACATCTCGTG
Organism: Marinomonas sp. 5E14-1; assembly: GCF_039939215.1. Lineage (NCBI taxonomy): Bacteria > Pseudomonadati > Pseudomonadota > Gammaproteobacteria > Oceanospirillales > Oceanospirillaceae > Marinomonas > Marinomonas sp. 5E14-1. Next base: position 198,215 of record NZ_JBDXMW010000002.1, read on the forward strand.
ATACGCCTTTTTGAGGCACTAAAATACCGGCTGTGTAAGTGGCTTCATGAATCACACCACGAACAAACATCCCCGGAAGAAGCAAGTTATCTGGGTTCGGGAATTCTGCTCGCAATGTGACACTGCCTGTTGATTCATCTACGCTCACTTCACGCGCTTTCAGCACACCTTGATAGGAATACAAAGAGCCATCTTCTAGCGTCAGTGATACTTCATTACTACCCGCTTCAATACCATCATCTAGCAACAGTGTACGCTGGTTTAATTGGTCCAAGCTGGTTTGAGACAAATCCACATAGATAGGATCTAATGAGCGAACCGTTGTCATCGCGGTTGTTTGGCTACCAGTTACCAAAGCCCCCACAGTCACTTCTGAAATACCAATTCGCCCTGCAATAGGCGACGTAATTTTAGTGTATTCCAAACTAATTTTAGCGTTTTCTAAAGCCGCTTCCGCTTTCTTTTGATTCGCCACCGCTTCTAAATACGCCACGTGTGCATCATCACTGTCGGACTGGGAGACGTTATTTTGTTTGCGCAATTCCGTAAAACGTTGATCTGTTTGACGAGCCGACGCCAAGATGGCATTTGCAGACTCCAAATCCGCCTGAGCTTGCTTGTAAGAAGACACATAAGTGGAATCATTCAGGGAATATAAAACGTCACCCGCTTTTACATCTTGACCTTCTTCAAACAAACGCTGATTTACCAAACCACCAACTTGAGGACGAATTTCAGCAACAAGGCTCGCGGCGGTACGCCCAGGCAATTCGGTTTTCAGCGCCACACGTTGTGGTTCAACAACCACGACACCCACTTGGACACTTGGTGCTGCTTTGGGCGCAGCGTTCGTTTTTGCCTCTTCCTGACACCCCGCTAAAAGCGCTAACAGTAGAAGACCCGAAGCGTATTTTGATTTTGTGAGCATTGATTTGAGTTCCTTTTAAATTAAAAAAATCGTTGGCATTACTATAATGTATAAGCACAGCCACAATGTAGAATGAAACGTGTAAATGAATGTAAGTCGACATTTTTACCGGGTTTCAGATAACTCAATTATCTGCACAATTAATGCCACCGAGCACTAAAACATTTAAGTTCCCTTTTTTTTCCATTATTTAAAACTGTGAACATCTGATATATAAACTTTCATCAACCAATGTCAGAAAAGACATAAGTTAATGTAAGGCGCTAATGACTTTTAAATATCCCTTTTATTTGTGACCAGCGGCTTACTAACATGGCAAAAAATATTAAAAAGCACCCAAATACCTGACCGATTGTCATTACTTCATCAAACCAAAGCACAGCAAAAATCGCAGCCCAAACAGGTTCCAAATTCATAATGACGGCACCATGACTGACGGGGGTCAAACTCAAACCATAAGTCTGTAATAAATAACGCAAACTTGTTGCGATTAATGTGCTGGCGAAAAACCATCCAACAACTTCTAGTTCAACACTCTGCGGTAGGCTCTCTGCCAAAAGCGATATACAAAGCAGCAGAACGCCTGCTGTACTTAATTGAATACTGGTCAGTACCAAAACATGCATACGAACGAGAAAACGTGACAGTAAATTTAGCTGGAGAGCAATACCAATTGCCGTGCCAAGGAAATACAAATGAGCCACTTCAAAACTCAAACCATTACTCAGCGCTAGAAACGCTAATCCTACAACAGCAACAGGCAAAGCAACCCAAATACTTAAAGTAGAGCGAACACCAAATACCAAACGGCCAATAATCGGCACAAACACCACGCCAAGACAGGTAATAAAAGCCCCAACACCAAGGTTCGTTCCTTTATCCAAGCCTGTTATCCAGCTCATCATCGCAATCCCCATAACAGCACCGATCATAATCGCTTGCTTGACGTCTACCCGCTGCATAACACGAAAGTGTTTTTTCCCAACAAGGAACAAAACAAAACCAGCTATCAGAAAGCGAGTCCCCATGAAGAACAAAGGCGGTAATCCTGCCAGCGCCTCTTTGGAAAAGATCCATCCAAAAGCCGCCAAAACAGTCACTAAAACCAGTATCCATTCAGCTCTAAAACCAGAATTTTGCCCCACTCTTATTCCTTAGTAATCAATAATGCTCTGAGATAAAAATCGGTGAGTTTAACAATAAGAAGAGAAATAAAAACAAGAAAGAAAAAAAAGCGAATGAAAAGCCCACTTGCCTTCTCACATTTAAGACCTCAATTGTGCTTTTAAAACATGGACCAAAAGTTCTCACATAAGAAGCCCTACAGACTGAGTTTAACCTAGGCTATAAACATCATTGCGACACTTATAAAAACACCTAATTACTTAGCAACTTTAGGCCAAGCAAATACAATCGAAATTATCGAAGCGAACCCTAACAATCAGCGATATTGCACATAACCAACTAATGACAGTGGCGACACACTAGCCAAAGAAGAAGTCAGTAATATCTTTAGTGGCAGAGCAATAAAACTGCGCAGCCAAACCAATGCTACTACCAACCGTCAATAACAGTGGTAAATCCGCGATTTCTACAACATCAATAGCAATCGGTGCAATGGTTCCCATTGATGCAACAACAAAAAAGCAGGCACAACATTCAAACCGAAGCTCACCGTTGCCACGACATCACCAATACTTTTCGCAACGCTGGCAAAAGCGCTAAAGGAGACTTTATGATGTTACATTTTAGCAAGGGAGGCGGGATGATAATAAAACGATCATAGAGACAACTAATAATTAATTGTCATGACCGTCATTAATCCCCATATAACAAAAGTATATGCTTCAAAACGCAAATCAATTCAAAAAAGTAATAAGCATGTTTTTATAACTGATGAACATCATAACCATAAACGGGATCTAACTTTGACTGGATGAGGTCTGGTGCAAATTGAGACGCGGCTTTTAACGCCTTAAGTTTCATTTTCCCAACAAATCCACCGTGCATGTGATACAAGCTCGCATTGGCTTTGGACATTTTTTGAATGTTAGTCGCTCGTGGTTTACGGATTTTCTCATACTCGATTAACGCATCAGAAATCGTGTGATCTGCAACACATTTCGCCAGAACATAAGCATCCTCGATTGCCATAGCAGCACCCTGCGCCATAAAAGGCAGCATAGGGTGACAAGCATCTCCGAGTAATACAGCGTGCCCTTGATGCCATGTAGGCAGCTCATCTCGACCATTTAATGCCCATAAAAAACTATTGCTTGCGGCAGACAAAATCTCTGTCACTTCAGGATGCCAACCAGAGAAACTTTGTCTAAGCTCTGCGACATTCCCCTCTTCTCGCCATGATTCAGAAATCCAATCATCACGCTCTTCTACCGCGACAAAATTCACATATTCACCACCACGTAAATAGTAGCTAACAAAGTGACGATTCGGACCAACCCAAACACACGCATCAGGCTGAACTTTCACCTTCAACTCACTGACCGGAACAATCCCGCGCCACGCGACTTGCTTCATGAAAGTCGCTTTTTCATAACCTAACATCTGCTCTCGTACGGTGGAGTGAATCCCGTCTGCGCCTACCAACAAATCCGAAGAAAACGTGCGACCATCATCCAACGTAACCTGAACGCTCTTTTCTACTGTCTCAGCATAATGAGTCATATTGGCGCTTAAAACGAACTCAACACCCGCCGCCTTGCAACCATTTGCCAATACACGATGTAAGTCTGCTCTATGCAAATGCAAATAAGGCGCACCATAACGATGAATAGCCTGATCCGCCAAAGGAACTTTTAAATAATAGTCACCTGTTTTGTAGTTACGCATTGAAGCATGCTGTGGCGTGAAGGCATATTGGTTTAATTCGTTTTCCAAGCCCAAGTAGCGCAACACTTTTAACGCATTTGGGCTTATCTGCAATCCAGCTCCTACCTCGCCAAAACACTCAGCCTGCTCCAAAACCGTGACCTGAACATTCTGCTTAGCAAACGCTAATGCAGCGCTTAAGCCACCAATCCCAGCGCCGACGATTATAATGTGACTAACTTGGCTCACTTATCTTTCCTCTATTAATGCGTAATAACAGCATCGACTGAACAAGCGCACCATGATAATGAATTTACTTCTCTGTAAAACAGACCTAAATCATGAAACGAAAAAACATTTTTCGTCATTATACAGACAAATAGTATGGCGCGATCCTTGCTTTGAACATTGTTAATAATGCGTCGTCATTATGTGAATTAAATATAAAGCTATACTTTGACCATCCTTGGTCTAACCTTGTAAAGAAAAGATGTCTCCCAAAAATAGGGCAGGCGCACAAAAAAAGTACACCGAGATGTGCGAAATTAAAGCACACGCCTCCAGGATAATGTAGAGAACGAGGTATACATGGAAACACTAACAAGCCAATACCAATCATCAGACTTTTTTGATGAGTTAATTGATAAAGATGGAACACCAAGATCACCAGCAAAACAACTTTTAGGCTATTTAGACAGCTTATCTGAAGAAGAACTAGAAAAGAGGCGAACAACAGCCGAAGCCACCATACAAGAAATGGGTATTAGCTTCACGGTATATACAGAAGAAGGCAACATTGATAGAGCATGGCCCTTTGATATCGTCCCCCGAACCATAAAAGCATCAGACTGGAAAATAGCAGAAGCAGGGCTAAAACAACGCCTCAAAGCACTCAACCTTTTCATCGACGATCTCTACCACGACCAAAACGTCATCAAAGACGGAATCATCCCAGAACACATCATCAAAGACTCCAAAAACTTCAGACCAGAATGCGTCGGCGTATCACCTGCTTACGGTGTTTGGGCTCATATTTGTGGCACTGATTTAGTTCGCGATGAAAACGGCGACTTCTTTGTTTTAGAAGACAACCTACGCGTCCCATCTGGTGTATCTTACATGCTAGAAAACCGCGCCATTACTAAACGCGTACTACCAGAATTATTCGAGAACGAATCCATACTGCCTGTTGATTCATACACATCTCAACTATTTGATACTTTGGCGTCCTTGTCTCCTAGAGACATTGAAAACCCAGAAATCGTGGTTTTAACGCCCGGCATATACAACTCAGCTTATTTCGAACACGCCTTTCTTGCTCAACAAATGGGAGCAGAGTTGGTGGAAGGCAGCGACTTATTTGTCGACAGTGATGACTGCGTTTACATGAAAACCATTAATGGCCCAGAGCGTGTGGATGTAATTTACCGTCGTATCGACGACCTCTTCATCGACCCTGAAGCCTTCGACCCAGAATCTGTTTTGGGTGTCGCTGGACTCATGCGTGCATGGCGTAAAGGTAATGTTGCTCTTGCCAATGCACCTGGCGCAGGTGTAGCCGACGACAAGGTTGTCTATGCTTATGTCCCTGAGATTATTCGTTACTATCTGAACGAAGAGCCGATTCTTAAAAACGTTGAAACCTTCCTATGCGATGATCCAGAACAACGTGCTTATGTGCTGGAAAATCTGGATAAATTAGTAGTAAAACCTGCGAATGAATCTGGTGGTTACGGCATGCTAGTTGGCCCACATTCCACAAAAAAAGAACAAGCTTTATTTGCAGATTTGATCACCAAGCATCCAAGAAATTACATAGCTCAGCCAACGCTCAAACTATCCACTTCTCCCACGCTAATTTCCAAAGGAACATTAGAACCTCGCCACTTGGATTTGCGTCCGTTCATTTTGCAAGCCAAAGACTCTTATGTAACAACGGGTGGCTTGACTCGCGTCGCAATGAAAAAAGGCTCTTTGGTCGTTAATTCGTCACAAGGTGGTGGTAGTAAAGACACTTGGATCGTTGACACTAAGGGGGAATAATTATGTTATCTAGAGTCGCAGAGCGTTTATATTGGAGCGCAAGATACTTAGAACGTGTTGAAAACACTGCCCGTTTAGTCAGTGTTTATGATGACCTACTATTTGACCTACCAAACGACATTAACGTTTCTTGGTATAACTTAATTGAAATACTCAGTGGTGAGGAAGCGTTCGAACAACGTTACAAAGTGAAAGATGAGCGCAATGTGGTGAAGTTTCTTTTAGCCGATGACACCAATTCCAGTTCTATTTTATCTTCATTGAAAATGGTTCGAGAAAACATCCGAACAACTCGCGATGTGGTGCCTAAAGAAACCTGGGAGTTGATTAACGAACTAGACCTATACGCTCAGAAAAATATTAAACAAGGTATTAACCGTTCAGAGCGTCACCTTTTCTTGAACACCATTATTGAAGGTTGTCAAAAAATCATTGGTCTTTTTGCTGGCGCAATGAGTCGAGATTCTGGCTGGCATTTCTTGATCATGGGACGCTATCTTGAACGTGCTGACATGGGGACACGAATCTTAGATGCCGCAGTTTCCTTAATGTTGCAATCAGATCAAGAAGCCAGAATTCAACTGGGGCAAGTAACTTGGTCAAAAGTCCTCAAATCTCAAAGTGCTTACTTGGATTACCGTCGTACAGTCAGAACCTCAATCAATGGCGCAAAAGCCACAACTTTTTTGATGAACGACCCATGTTTCCCACGAAGCCTGGATTATTGCTTCGGCCAAATCAGTGAAGCAGCAAAAAAACTACCTCGCTCCGCGCTGATTGCTGCCCAAGCAAATAAAATTTTTGAATTTAAATACCCACTTTCAAGTTCAGAAGATCTAAACGAAGATTTCCACAACCACCTTAACGAATTACAAATTGCCATTATTGAAATTAACCATAAAATCACAGAAAACTGGTTTCAATTTAGGCAGGGAGACGCTGCATGACCATTAGAGTCGCAATACAGCACAAAACCACCTATGAGTTTGACCGCTTTATTAATGTAGCCCCTCATGTTTTAAGACTACGACCTGCGGCGCATTCCCGTACCAAAATTCACGATTATTCTTTAAAGGTCTTGCCTGAAAAGCACTTTATCAATGTGCAACAAGACCCTTTTGGAAACTTTCAGACACGTCTAGTGTTTCCGGAAAAAACCAATAAGCTTGAATTCATTGTGGAAGTAATCGCCGATATGACGGTGATCAACCCATTCGACTTCTTTGTGGAAAGTTACGCAGAAGAGTTCCCTTTTGCGTACGATAAAGCCCTTAAGAAAGAATTAGAGCCTTATTTAAAAGTCACAGAATCTTGTCCATTATTGGACAAATGGCTATCAACCGTTGACCGCAAAAACACACCAGTAAATGACTTTCTGGTTGCCATCAACAGTCGATTAGCGAGTGATATCGGTTACGGAATTCGTCTGGAGCCAGGCGTTCAAACTTGTGAAGAAACCCTGACATTGAAAAAAGGGTCTTGCCGCGACACATCTTGGTTATTGGTTCAAATTCTTCGTAGTCTTGGTTTTGCTGCTCGTTTTGCATCGGGTTATTTGGTTCAACTGACTGCCGACGTGAAAGCCCTCGATGGCCCTTCTGGACCAGAAGAAGATTTCACTGACTTACATGCTTGGTGTGAAGTATTCTTACCTGGCGCAGGCTGGGTTGGGTTAGATCCGACTTCTGGATTATTCGCAGGTGAAGGTCACATCCCTTTAGCTTGTACTCCTGAGCCGGCTTCTGCGGCGCCAATCACTGGTCTCATCGACGAATGTGAATGTGAATTCAGCTACAGCAACACAGTTACTCGTATTCACGAAGACCCTCGCGTTACAAAACCTTATGCAGAAGGCGAATGGGAAACCATCAAAGCACTTGGGTTTGCTGTTGATGAAGAACTTGAGAAAGGCGATGTTCGTCTTACTATGGGTGGCGAGCCGACCTTTGTTTCCATTGACGACATGGATTCCGAGCAATGGAATACAGGTGCGTTAGGTGCAGATAAGCTCAAGCTTGCGAAAGACTTACTTCTAAAAATGAAGCAAGAATTTGGCGCAAATGGCCTACTTCACTATGGACAAGGTAAATGGTATCCAGGCGAGGAAATTCCTCGTTGGGCACTAGGATGTTTCTGGCGAACTGACGGCGCCGCCCTTTGGAATGATCCAAAATATCTGGCTCGTGTTGATACTAACTATAAACATACTATCAAAGACGCAGAAGCTTTTGGCACAGCCTTATGTGAGCAGCTTAACCTAGATAAAAAGTACCTTCAGAGCACTTACGAAGATACCTTGTACTATCTATGGTTAGAGCAGTCTTTGCCTGCGGATGCAGACCCAACCAAAGCGGATCTAAAAGACGATTTAGAACGCCGCCGCTTGGCAAAATTATTAAACCGTGGATTGAGCCAAACCACAGGTTATTTGTTGCCGTTAGAGTTTAATACCGTCACTAATAGTTGGGACAGCTCACTTTGGCCAATGCGAAGTGATGTGATTACACTCATACCTGGTGACAGCCCAATGGGTTATCGCTTACCACTTAATTCTCTGCCTGCTGTAGCGGAAGAAGACAGAATTCCAGACAGAGACCCTTTTGATCCACGACAGCCATTGGCGAATAAAAAAGAATCACCATCACCCAGTAATTCAGCCAAACCAAGTGCAGCGAAAGTGACTCCAAAAGCGTCCACTAAGCAAGAAAAAGTGCTCAAAAACGTTATTCGAACCTCTTTGTGTATCGAACCTCGCGATGGTCGTTTGCATATCTTTATGCCACCTATGACACACTTAGAACACTTTGTGTCTTTGCTAGAATACATGGAGCAAGTGGCGAAGGAATTAGAACTTCCGATCGTAATTGAAGGTTACGAACCACCGAAAGATCCACGTTTACAGAAGTTCCTAATCACACCTGACCCAGGTGTGATTGAAGTGAACATTCATCCTGCATCAAGCTGGAAAGAATTGGTTCACAATACGGAAACCCTCTACCATCAAGCCTATTTGTCTCGCCTCGGCGCAGAAAAATTCATGCTAGATGGTCGTCACACAGGAACCGGTGGCGGTAATCACGTCACATTAGGTGGTCGTACTCCTGCCGACAGCCCACTATTACGTCGCCCAGAATTATTGCAAAGCTTGGTGACATTCTGGCAGCATCACCCTGGTTTGTCGTACCTGTTCTCTGGCATGTTCATTGGCCCTACCAGCCAAGCACCTCGACCAGATGAAGGCCGAGACGAAGCTCTGTATGAAATGGAAATCGCTTTCCAAAACATGCCAGAAGGCTTAGTGGATGAGCCGTGGTTAGCCGATCGACTGATGCGTAATTTATTGGTCGATATCACAGGTAACACGCACCGTTCAGAGTTTTGTATCGATAAACTTTATGCAGCAGGAAGCGCAAGCGGTCGGCAAGGTTTATTAGAATTCCGTGGTTTTGAAATGCCACCACACCCTCATATGTCTTTGGTGCAAATGCTATTGCTACGTTGCTTGGTTGCTCGTTTCTGGAAGGAACCGTACAAAAAGCCACTTGTTCGCTGGGGAACCAGCCTGCACGACAAATTCATGATGCCACACTTTGTTTGGCAAGATGTGAAAGAAGTTGTCGAAGATTTACAGCGTCACGGCTTCCCATTCAAATTGGAATGGCTTGCGCCTTTTGAAGAGTTCCGTTTCCCTCATTATGGCCGTAAGAAAATTGACGACATGGAGATCGAATTACGCTGGGCAATCGAGCCTTGGCACGTTCTTGGTGAAGAAGTCACAGGGTCAGGCACAGCCCGTTATGTAGACTCTTCTGTCGAGCGATTACAAGTCAAACTGTCTGGCTTAACAGACAGTCGATATGTCTTAAGTTGTAATGGCCGCAGAGTACCCATTCGCTCAACTGGTCGTAAAGGCGAGTATGTTGGTGCCGTTCGTTATAAAGCATGGGCGCCGCCTTCTGCTTTACACCCAACTCTTGGCATGGACACCCCTTTGGTATTTGACCTTATTGATACGTGGAATGGCTTATCGGTAGGTGGCTGCACTTATCATGTATCTCACCCTGGAGGCCGGACTTACGACAATGTACCTGTGAACAGCAATGAAGCAGAAGCGAGACGTGTGAATCGTTTCTGGGATCATGGCTTCACTCAAGGCGCATTGTCACCACCGCCAGCATTCAGTGCTTTACGCGCTTTTTACCCTAATGAAGAAGCGCCTCGTCCTATGTCGCCACCAGCGGAAGAACCAATGAATGAATATCCGCATACATTAGACCTAAGGAAGCAGTATAATGTTCTCTAATATTTAATTTTTAGGCTCAAGAACATTATGCAACTTCAAACAGGTAACTTTATAACGTCGGTGATAGATGAAAAGCCGACGTTATCTTCCGCCTATGACATTCCACTTAATGCTTATGATGAAACCTTCATGAGTGATCGCCAACCTCGTAAACATTGGGAGCCAATGTTACGAGGTATGAGCAATCTTACCAATGAAGAAATGCTCGACAGACAAAGACGCGCCCAACGAATTCTTCGCGAAGACGGTGCAACATACAACTTAAACAGTGACCCTCTTACTCCCAGCGTTTGGTCATTGGATCTTATCCCGAATATTATTCCAACCGATGAATGGCTAGCGATTGAACAAGGTCTAGCGCAAAGGTCGACCCTTTTTGATCTCATCTTAAAAGACCTTTATGGTCCACAAGAATTATTAAGAAACGGCATTGTTCCTTCTGAAATCATTTTCAGTCACCCTGGCTTTTTACGCCAATGTCATGGTGTTACCGTACCTGGCGCTCACCAATTACTTTTACATGCGGTGGATTTAGTTCGCGATTCGTCTGGGCAATTTCAAGTTATTGGAGACCGAACACAAGCACCAAGCGGTGCAGGCTACGCCTTAGAAAATCGCACCGTTGTCTCTCGTGTGATTCCGAACAGCTTTCGTGACAGCCAAGTTCGACGCTTAGCCAGTTTCTTCCAGTCCTTCAAAAACATGCTTTCCTCTCTTGCCTGTGAATGGACAGACACACCACGTATCGTCATGCTGACACCAGGAGCTTTTAGCAGCACGTATTTCGAACAAGCTTATCTATCCAACTACTTGGGCTTTCCTTTAGTCCAAGGCAGTGACTTAACCGTGCGAAATGGCGCGGTTTGGATGAAATCTCTCAATGGTTTAGCTCGAGTCGACGTGATTTTACGTCGCGTAGAAGACTCCTATTGCGACCAAGCTGAACTGAAAGTGGATTCATTTTTAGGTGTGCCAGGTCTATTAGAAGTGGTTCGTGCAGGTAATGTTGTGCTTGCAAACCCATTAGGCAGTGGCATTTTAGAAGCGCCAGCTCTGGTCAAATTTTTACCTGCTATTAGTGAGTTCTTAATGGGCGAGCAATTAACGCTGCCATCTGTTGCCTCTTGGTGGTGTGGCGACAAAGCTGATTTGGCTTATGTCATTGAAAACATTAGCAACCTAATTATTAAACCAGCAAGTCGACAACACAATAGTTGCAGTATTTACGGCCACACACTGACTCCTGAGCAGAAACACAGCACCATCGAGAAAATTAAAAATCAGCCTCATCTTTACGTCGCACAAAGCTATATTCCAGGGTCAATGACGCCAGTCTGGTTAGATGGAAAAATGCAGGCTCGACCAAGTTTGCTTCGTGCTTTTACTGTAGCGAATTCAAAAGATTACACTGTTATGCCTGGCGGTTTATCTCGCGCAGGTGAATCGGACAAAGAAGCAATTGTTTCCAATATCACTCACTCCAAAAGCAAAGACACTTGGATTCTAGCTGCAGAGCCAGAGCAACCAACGAAAAACAACAGCGAACAAATTCTTCTACAAGACGAAGCATTACAAGCTAACTTACCAAGCCGAGTAGTTGAAAATTTATTCTGGATGGGGCGCTACGCTGAGCGAGCTGAAATTGGCATGCGCTTACTTCGAACTATATTCAAACAAATGAACGGCGTAGACCCTTTACCAGAAGAAAGTAAACGCACATTGCTTGAAATGGCATCAATCCAAACGGGCTGTTTACCGGGTTTTGTAGAAGCTGATGAAGCTCTATTAGCCAACCCAGAGGAGGAGTTGGTTTCGCTTATTACTGACGCCAGCAGAGCCGGTTCCATCAAGGCAAATCTGCAAGCAATGCTCAGTTGCAGTGAACAAGCAAAAGAGATGCTCTCCGCTGACACTCGTATTATTATCAACGAGTTACGCGATCATATTCATGAATTGGATCGAGCTTACACAAATGGTTTACCTTCTGCACCAGAAGAGTCTCTTGATAGCTTAGTCACATCGTTACTGGCTCTATCAGGTCTTAATCATGAAAGTATGTTGCGCGGTCTAGACTGGACATTCCAAGAAATTGGTCGTCGTACTGAGCGAGCTTTGCAAACGGCCACCTTGCTTCGTTCAGCGCTCACCAAGCCTTTACCTGATGTGCCTCAGCAACAAATTCTGGAATCTGTTTTATTAAGTGTTGAGGCCTTAATTTCTTTCCGCCGTCGCTATCGTAACCGCGCGCGCGTCGCTTATGGCTTAGACTTATTAATGATCGACGGCACAAATCCTCGCTCCCTGCTTTATCAAGTGGAGCAATTACGCCGTTACATCAAAGAGCTACCAAGAAATAAGACTACAACGGCTGGACTCAGCCCAGAAAATAAAATCATCATTAAATCACTGAATGACATCCAATTGGCTGACTTAGAAGAACTGGCAGCAATCGACGAAACAACTCAAAGTCGTCTCGCGCTTAAACAGCTAATGACTGAATTGCTCGAACAGTTAGAGCAATTCACCGTTTTAATCAGTGATAAATACTTTGACCATACAGCGGGACCTCAACCTCTGATGAAAGCCATTGGGGAAAATAATTTATGAAATATCGTGTCCGACATATAACGGAATATACCTACGGTGCACCAGTCAGTCTATGCTATAACATGGCGCATCTACTGCCGAGAGACACTCGTAATCAACGCTGTATTAATCAAAAGATTCAGATCAATCCCCCACCGATTTATAAAAGCGAAGGCGAAGATTATTTTGGCAACCAGACCTTTTATTTCTCAATCCAAGAGGCGCACAAGAAACTCGTCATCGACGTTTCAACTGATTTTGAAATCGTTCCGATAGACGCCTATAAAGAAAAAATTCTCCCAGCGATGACTTGTGGAGAATTGCGAAACCTATTAAGCGCACCAGACACGCCAGAATTGCGCATGGCAAAAGAGTATCTACTAGATTCGCCTCAAATACGCAGTTCGAGCGAGTTAAAAGCATATGCTGAAAGCACTTTCAGTGATGAAAAACCTATTTTAGAAGCGGCACTTAATTTTACTCATAAAATTTTCACTGAATTCAAATTTGACCCAAACACCACCACGGTTGCGACTCCGTTAGAACAAGTTCTGAAACAGCGCAGTGGGGTTTGTCAGGATTTCGCTCATTTGGCGATAGGCTGTTTGCGTTCTGTCGGCCTTCCAGCAAGGTACATGAGTGGCTATTTAGAAACCTTGCCACCACCAGGACAAGAAAAGCTGGTTGGTGTTGACGCCTCACATGCTTGGTTTGCAGTTTTTATCCCTGAACTAGGTTGGATTGAATTTGACCCGACCAACGATTTAATGCCAACCGATCAACATATTGTGACGGCGTGGGGGCGAGATTATTCTGATGTCACACCATTACAAGGCGTTATCTTTGAAGGGGGTGGATCACAACAGTTGGCTGTCTCTGTGGACGTAAAAAGAATCTAGCTTGATAGTATGTAGAGCCAATATAGGGTAAGCTTCACACAATTATTGCATACCTGATCGGTCAGTTTTGCACCCGCCTTTGATAAAACATGAGAACATCTATGAGTTTCGACAAACTTGGGCTTTCTGCCCACATCTTAAAAGCGATTCAAGACCAAGGTTATACTGAGCCATCCGCAATACAGGCTCAGGCAATACCATCCATTCTTGAAGGCAAAGATGTAATGGCTGCAGCCCAAACAGGAACAGGCAAAACAGCCGGTTTTACTTTACCTTTGCTTGAACGACTAAGCCATGGTGAAAATGCACAAAACAACCAAGTTCGCGCATTAGTATTAACGCCAACACGTGAATTAGCTGCTCAAGTCGCTGAAAGCGTCAAAAACTACGGCCAACATCTATCTCTCAAATCTACAGTTGTTTTTGGTGGTGTTAAAATTAACCCGCAAATGATGGCTCTTCGTCGCGGCGCTGATATTTTAATCGCAACACCTGGCCGTATGATGGATTTATACAATCAAAAAGCCGTTCGCTTTGATAAGCTAGAAATGCTTGTACTAGATGAAGCCGACCGCATGCTGGATATGGGCTTTATCCACGATATTAAAAAGATATTAGCGATTCTACCTAAGAAACGTCAGAACCTACTATTCTCTGCAACTTTCTCACCTGAAATTCGCCAACTAGCAAAAGGCCTAGTAAATAACCCGGTAGAAATCTCTGTCACGCCACGCAATGCCACTGCCGTTTCTGTAGAGCAATGGCTACATCCTGTTGATAAAAAGCGTAAAACCGAACTACTGATTAAACTCATCAAAGACGGTAAATGGGATCAAGCATTAGTTTTCTCTCGCACGAAACATGGCGCCAATAAAATAACCAAATTACTGGAAGAAGCAGGCATACGCGCCAGCGCCATCCATGGCAACAAAAGCCAAGGGGCTCGTACTCGTGCATTGGCGGACTTTAAAGATGGCCGCATTCGAATTCTTGTTGCAACAGACATTGCTGCTCGTGGCCTAGACATTGAGCAATTGCCTCATGTGGTCAACTTTGACCTACCAGACGTAGCAGAAGACTATGTTCACCGTATTGGTCGTACTGGCCGTGCTGGCGCAACAGGTAAAGCGATTTCATTGGTTGCTGCTGATGAACTTGATCAATTGCGTGCGATTGAGCGTTTAACCCAGAAACTGATTGAGCGTCGTTATGAAGATGATTTCATGCCAACGCACATGCTGCCAGATACCACATTGGATACACGCCCTATCAAGCCTAAGAAGCCTAAAAAGCCAAAATTGCCTCGTGATCAAAATAGTGGAGCAAGAAACACAAACAGTCCAAAAAAAGGCAGCACAACCAAACCTGGTAATCGTCGTCCAGCAGCACCAAAAGCCGACGTGACATCTGGCCAAGGCTTGCGTAGTAAACCTCTTGCGCCTGCTCGAAAAAATCGCCGACCGGCCCAAGATCGAAACTAGGTTCTGAGTCGTTAGATACATAAAAGCCCTTAGCGAAAAATCACTAAGGGCTTTTTTATGAAGAGCATAAGCCTTCAATGGCACATAATCTAAAGCATCACCCTATTGCTAATTTTTTATGCTCAATAGTGACACAAGGCTTTTAAATTTATTGGCTAGGTTTTAACGTTAATAGGTGTCTAGTAAAGTCTGGGAAGTCCACAGTTTAATCTCGTTTTCTAAGGTACATCATCTTTCTCTGACAAGTACCCTTAGAACACCCAAAATCACAGGCAATAAAAAAGGCGTAGTAGGAATTAACCTTCTACGCCTTTTTTTATATGGTGGGCCTGCCCCGACTTGAACGGGGGACCTGCCGATTATGAGTCGGATGCTCTAACCAACTGAGCTACAGGCCCGAAAAACGATCCGCATTATAGCGATATGGCTAACACTTGCCAAGAAGTGAATAGCATTTAAAACCAATAAAAGTTATTAAGTTTACCAATCAGTAACGTCAAATGGCACGACCAAGAAGATTAGAGCCTCTTAAAAAAACAATAATTCTATATAAATCAAAATCTTAAAGAACATAAACATGTCAAAAATACTTATTCACGACAAAAACCCTTAATTACATTTTTCACTTTTTAAAAGAAAGCCATCATGATCACTAAGTCCTGCAAAACACGATCAAATTACGCACCTAAAAAAAGTATAAATACGCCAGAATGATGATTAAAGAGCACTATCCCAAGCACCAGATCATGGGTATATCTAGTGCTGGCGCTACCGCGGTAGCGCGTTGGAAAAATAGTATTTAGACGAACAACATAGCGAATTTACCGAAGATAAAGCGCCTTTAGATCCAGACAAACGCTTGATAGAAGAACTCAAAAAGAGTTGGCAGAATCAATAAAGGCAACAGCCTTATTCATACGCGACAATAAATACAAAAAGTGGCTTAGCGCACCTATATGGCTAATCATGTCTGATAGTTATGACCACATAGAATTAAAACCTTCAATCTTATTATTTTTATTGTTCCTTCTATCCACTCCAGGAGGAAAGCCAAAGAAACCACGATAACTGTTAGAAAATAATGTTGTGCTAGAAAATCCACAGGAGATACTTATATCAGTAATTGACATATTAGTTTGCATCAACAGTCTTCGAGCTTTATTAAGCCTAATTTTTAAATAATAACGAGAAGGGCTATCTTGTAGGTTTTTTTTGAACAGTCTCTCTAGCTGTCGACGAGAAATATTAACGTATTCAGCAATTGAATTTAAATCGACTAACTCCTCGGTGTTCTCTTCCATGATACCTATTGCATCGATTAAGGCTTCATGACTATTACCTAAAGACGCTTTTAATGGGATTTTCTGTTTTTCCCCCTCTCCACGCATACGCTCTGTTAAAAATACTTCACTGATTTGGTTACTGATGTCCCGACTAAAATCTTTATAAACTATGTTCATGATTAAATCGAGTGGCGCCGTCCCACCAGCACAAGTAAGGCGTTGATTCTCTTCAATAAAAATTGAGCTTTCGACATTCAAGGAAGGAAAAGTCTCACATAGCATCTCCATATGATCCCATGAAATGGTACAACGTGTGTTTTGCAACAACCCCGCTTGAGCCAATAAATATGAACCCGTGCATAATGAGCCAATGACAAGCTCTGTTTCTTGCTCTAATTGCCTTAAAAATCTTAAGAGGACGGAGTTACTTCTCTTATCAACATTGATCCCAGCACATACAAAAATAGTATTAAACTGACTAAAATCAGCACTAAAATCTAAATCGGCATGAATACGTAAACCATCGCTGGCTTTAATGGACTCCCCATTTTGGGTAATAATTGACCAAGAATAAGCCGTAAAACCTAATAACTGATTTGCCATTCGCATCGCTTCAATGGCGGATGTCATCGGCAGTAAAGAAAAGTCTTCAACTAACACAAATCCATAGTTATGTATTTTTCTAAGATGATTGGATTCCATGATGAACATAGCCTATATGGAAATGCATTAACCTTCCTTCTCACTCTTATCTTCATGAACCATTTCTTTTATTTTCATGAATCATTTCTCTGATAAAACTGACACTCAGAAGGCTAATCGATTTATATTTTGCTTATTTTTCAACTGGATTTTGAGGTGCTAAATAAGCCGCGGCTTCTGCGACGGTCGTCCATATTCCTGCGCGAACGTATTGCTTAGAAGCATCCTCGAATGGTTGATAATCCCATTTAGGAAATTCTCCTTGCTTTTGAGCTTCAAAAACAAGCTTGCGACGTTGTTGATCAAGAATAATTTTTTGCTTTAACGCCTCATTATCCCAATAACTATCAGCGTCTTTTTTATACTCTGCAATCAATTCCTTATGCTCTTCACTAAGAGAAAGATCGTAACGTTCTTTAGGGTCATTCTCCATGTCATAAAGAGTACTAATGTCGTCTTTTGAATAAATGAATTTATATTTTGAACTGCGTATCATAAACACAGGATCAAAAACCCCTTCCGCTAAATATTCAGCCCTTACAGGTCGATCCTCAAGATCACCTTCACCTGATAAAAGCCCCATAAGGTTGGATCCGTTGGTCTCTAGAATCTCATCATCAGAACAACCAGACATGGCTGCAAAGGTGGGTAAAAAGTCTAGGTGGGACACTACATTATCCACATACTTTGCTGAGAAGATTTTTGGTGCCGTAACAATAAATGGAACTTGAAGTGAATGATCAAAAAAGTTTTTCTTGTACCACATCCCTCTTTCTCCGGCCATATCACCATGGTCAGCTGTGAAAATGACGATGGTATCTTCCAGTTGGCCTGAGCTTTCTAAGGCCGACATAATGTCACCCACTTTGTCATCTATATAGCTTATTGAGCCATAATAGCCATGACGCATTTGGCGTATATCCGCTTCGTTAAGATTAGCTTCGTCAGTCGAGTAATGATAATAAAGGCGTTTACTATGACTGTCTCGATCCTCTAATGGAATAAAGGGCACTTCTGGCAAATCAATCTCAGCATCGTTATAAAGATTCCAATATTTTTCAAGCGGCGTATATGGATCATGAGGGTTAGTAAAAGAAATGGTTAAGAAGAAAGGGTTATCATCTTTTTCACGTGCAAAATCGTAGATTTGCTTAATTCCGCGGTAAGCCACTTCATCATCATAATCTATCTGCATGGATCGAGTGCAAGGCCCTACGTTCAAAACATTAGTCATATCTTGAAAACGTACTTTCGCTTCATGGTCATACCAATTAGCCGTCCAACCAAAATCTGTTGGATAGATGTCCGTCGTTACTCTTTTCTCATATCCATGTAATTGGTCAGGGCCGGCGAAATGCATTTTTCCACTAAGACAGGTTTTATAACCTTGTCGACGCATGTAATGCACAAAGGTAGGCTGGGAAGCGGGCAGTTCTGAGGCGTTGTCGAAAGCACCTACTGCTGAGGGCAATAAGCCAGTCATCATAGACATTCTTGATGGGCCACATAAAGGAGATGCACAGTAAGCGTTTTTAAATACCACTCCCTTTTCAGCGAGGCGATCAATATTGGGCGTTTTAACAACCTTATGACCATAAGCAGGAAGAAACTTAGCACCTAGTTGGTCTGCCATAATCAAAACAATATTTGGCTTTTTTCCCATTTCATTTATTCCTTTCACAATATTCTTCTTGCTATGAAGCACTTAGGCATCATACGAATGATCATTAGCGAGTCAGTAAATTGACCCAAATCGCTTATCAAGCCTCTTTGATATAGAGAGGCGGTCACAGGCCTAATTTGATTTAACGCGTTTTTTCTTGCCATCGAACAATGACAACACCATACCAATCGGGCCAACCTGATACCAGCTAACAGAGCCACTAGCTACGCGCTGTTCACCCATGGATTGTGTTAAACGATCTAAGAAAATAGCCAAAAGAACCAAGCCAAGTCCGCCCACTGTAGCTAACCCCATATCGAGTCGACCAATACCTCTAAGAACCATCTGACCCAGCCCTTCTACAGAAATCATTGAGGCGATGACAACCATAGATAGAGACAGCATTAAGGTTTGATTTATACCGGCCATAATAGTTGGAGTGGCAAGAGGGAGTTGCACCTTGATTAACATTTGCTGTTTTGTACAGCCAAAAGCACGAGCCGCTTCGATTTTATCTTCTGGTATTTGTCGAATACCTAAGTTCGTCAAGCGAACGAGAGGAGGTAAAGCAAATATGATGGTTACCAACACACCTGGGACATTACCAATACCAAACAACATAACGACAGGCACCAGATAAACAAAGGCAGGCAAGGTCTGCATGGCGTCTAGAATCGGTCGAATTATTTTCTCTACTCGATCATAACGGGCACTTAAAATGCCAAGAGGGATACCTATCACAACGCAGAAAAATAGAGAAGTAAACACCAGAGCAAGGGTTATCATGGATTGTTCCCACACTCCGATCAAACCGATTAAGGTTAACGTAACCGCGCATAAAATTCCCATACGAGGCCCAGCCACCTGCCAACCAAACAACGCAGACAATAGGATTCCAATCAATGGTGGAATAAAGCTTAAAATGCCTTCTACCAAATCTAAAATCTGATCAATCGGCCAGCGAGCAGCTCGAAAAAACTCACGAAAATTATGTACTAGATAATTCAGAGCGGACTCTACCCACTCACCAACAGGAATGGTAAAGAATTGAAATGGGTCTAAAAAACTAACATCGATCATAGTATTCACCTTTTTGTGGTCTGCTCTAATTAGTTGTTGGCTAGAATAGCTAGAGTATGGTCTTTTGAAAGAGTACCTATGTAGACGCCGTGGTCATCTAATACAGGAACGGGATAAGAAGATTGATGCACTAGGTTAATAGAATCTTTCAATGTGGTTGAACCATTTAGACTGTATTCCACGGCCATTTTTTGCTCCATCAATGATTGAAGAGTGTCTGTACCATCTTGTTTCATTGTCGCAACACCAACCAAACGATTCTCATCATCTAATAAATAAGCATAATTTCCGGAGACTTCCGTTAAGTCGATAGCTTGAGTGGTAGTTGTAGAGACAGTGAATGCATCATTTTGAGCAATATCTTTTGCTTTGATTGTTTTTGTCGCATCAACACTTTTAAAGAATGAAGCCACATAATCATCAGCGGGGTTATTCATAATCTCTTCTGGAGTACCAATCTGGACGATTCGACCGCCCTCCATAATGGCGATTCGATCACCAATACGAATGGCTTCATCTAGATCATGGGAGATAAATACAATGGTTCGCTCTTGCTCTTTTTGCAATCGAATCAATTCACCTTGCATTTCATGACGAATCAGGGGGTCTAACGCAGAAAAAGCTTCGTCCATTAAGAGAATGGTCGGGTCATTTGCCAAAGCACGAGCAAGACCAACACGTTGCTGCATACCACCGGATAATTGATCTGGGCGACTAAAAGCGTAGCTTCCTAATCCAACTTGCTCCAAAGCTTTTAAAGCACGTTCCTGACGTGTCTTTTTATCAAGTCCAGCCACTTCTAAACCAAATGCAGCATTTTCGATCACGGACATATGAGGCATGAGTGCAAAAGACTGAAATACCATACTCATATCTTGCCTACGGACATTTAACAGATCTTTGTCTTTAAAATTGGTTATGTCTTGGCCTTTAAGCTTGATACTACCGGAGCTTGGCTCAATGAGTCGGTTAAGCAATCGTACCAGAGTGGATTTACCTGAGCCGGATAGGCCCATAATCACAAAAATCTCACCTCGATTGACACTAAAGCTTGCATCAAAAACGCCAACGTTATGACCTGTTTCGCTTAATACTTGTTCTTTTGTCGCACCATTTCGCAACATATCCATTGCACGATCTGGGGTATCACCAAACACCTTGAAGACATTACTCACTTCTAGGATTTCTTGTGTGTTACTCATATGAACCTCATCAAATTCTTAATCATTTGTAGTGCATAGCCGTTGGACTTTTTAGATAAGCTAACAGGTAAATAAAGTTACTTACTCTACAGTAAGAACTTTATGAGACATCGTCCAATCACATATTCTTAGCCTCATTAATAAGTCTAGGTAATGGTTAATGGAACCAAAAAGCTCTATTTTGGGGCATTCTTACAGTGCACAACACTAAAAACGCACCTTTTGATAACTTTTAGTATATAAAAAAGCGAATTTGGTTTTTTCCACGATATAGGCAACTAAATCACTAACCGAATGAGAGTGAAGAAGTCATGCCTACCTTCAAAACGTTCCTGCTAAACGCAACCAATCTAACATGTTGTTCATATCTTTGAACTGTATTTGCAATACTATCTGTGGCTGTAAAAAAGAGTCTGTGACTGTAAAAAAGAGCCTGGGGGCACGTAACATAATTAAATAAGCCAATACCATCGACTCTAAAGTAGAGCACTGCAATTCATTATGAATGCATAACTACTTTTCCGTCATAACCCAGTTACTGAAATTTATATAAGGTCAAGCTGAACGAGTCGCTCTGCACTCTGCTTAAAGGTCCGGTAGAGGAACATGTAAACGTTGCAGTAGCCATGATCGGAACTGAACGAAAGCGGGATTATTTTCAAATTTTTCCGGGTAGCTTAAATAGTGATATTTTTCTGTATACTTAAGCTCTTGGCTTGTTATACGCACCAACTTTCCATCTTTGACCAACTGTCTCACCAGGTGATGCCAACCTAAACAAATGCCTTGGCCTGTGACAGCCATCTGAATAAGCATACAATAATCATTAGAATTGAAGTGTTTTTTTCCTGTTTGTTCAGAGTAATCAATACCAAAAGCTTTTAACCACACACTCCAATCAACATGCTCAGCAACCTGATCTCTTCCATATGGTGTTAAGTTTAAAAAGTCTGCATCAATTAACGAGTGCACATCTTTAATATCTGAATGCTCTTCTAAGTAACTAGGCGAGCAAACAGGATAGATAATGTCATGAAACAAGGGGATAGACTTATAACCCTCCCTTGGGTCATAGACCTTACTAATAAAAACATCAGGCTCTTTACCCTCAATAGTATTTAGATCATGTATCAGCTGATTTGTTGAAATCACATTCACATGAGTATCAGGTACCTCGTCAAAGAAACTGACCAACTGATGGGCTAACCAAAGAGATGTAAAGGCGGGTGAACAAAAAACCGTCAACTCATGTTTGACTGGCTCTACCTTTTGTATACGTTGTGCAGCCTGCGAAATATTCATGAAGGATAAATAAGCAGCATCATAAAACTGTCTACCCGCTTCGGTCAGTGTGACAGTTCTGCCCGATCGCTGAAACAGCTCGACACCTAGCGCAAACTCTAGCTCTCTTATTTGACGACTAATTGCTGCCTGAGTTACGCATAAGGACTCTGCAGCTCGAGTAAAGTTCTGATATTTTGCTGCAGCAACAAAAGACTTAACCGCTCTTAATGAAGGCATCTTGACTAAGGTTTTATCTGGCTCTGAATGCTTTACCATTGTATTTTCGGCTCCCCCAATTCTGTGTAATCTATGGTTTAAGAGTAGTTTTATGATTCAGCCTTAACTGAAAAGATCGTCGCTAACTGTTAGTAATGCGTAACTCAAGCAACATCGATACCAAGTAGCTTTGCTTCCAAGCTAAAGTTACACAAAGATTAACTGGGCATGAAGAAGCCAGTTCCAATAACTGATCTTTTTGACTGTTGCATACTAAAGTATCTTGTTCCGCAATCGTAACGCTTAGATTAGGTGATTTTTATATAAGTGGGTTAAATACAGATAGCGCTTATTCTATGAGGTTTAGCATGGGGACAGAAATACGTTGAGTCATAAGAGTGGGTAGCCAATGTCTAGGTGACAAGATAAGGGAGTGTCTTAATAATCATGAAAAGCCGCTATTTCGATGTGCTTCTCGCAGAGCTTTAGATTACAAACGAGAAATTCGAGGCTAAGAGTTACCTTAGCCTCTTATACAGAAAAACGTTAGCATAAAGAAGAATGCTATTTATATAAGGTAATTAAAGCTCCACCTCAATATCCCCTTTTATACGAGTGCAACACGATAAAACATACCCTAAATCAATTTCTTCTTGGCTAATGCCACCGTTATGATCCATTTCGTACTGACCATGAACCACTTTCACACGGCAAGAGCCACATATCCCAACGCCACAGGCTTTTGGGATATTAACACCTACTCCAGCGGCCGCTTCATTGAGTATTCCGTTGAGTTCAACAGGTTTCATTATGTCCATTTCAGGTATGCGTAATGTCACCAGATTTTTCGGCACTTTATCTTCTAGCGCAGCTTCTTCAGCGTGTTTTTCTGCTAATTCAACATTTTTTTCAGGTGTCTCTCCAAAGGACTCTTCGTGATAACGAGACATATCAAAGCCAAGCTCTTGCAGCATGGAACGTACTGCTTTCATGTAGAGCTCTGGGCCACAACAAAAGACTTCCCTTTCTGCCAAATCAGGAGCCATCAGTTGCAACATATGAGTGTTTAAATAGCCTCGATACCCTCCCCAAGATTGGCCTATATTTGTTTGCTCACATATCAGGTGCATCTTGAAATTGTCGATGCGAGTTGACATATACTCTAACTCTTTCGCATAAATAATATCTTTGGGGGAACGGGCGCTATGGGCAAAAACCATATCCACTTCAGAGTCTGTATTAAACCACCACCGGGCCATAGACATGACAGGAGTAATTCCCACCCCCCCTGATAATAGGAGTACTTTTTCAGCGGGAAAATCCATGCAGTTAAAGTTACCGACTGGACCATGAACAGCTATTTGATCGCCTGATTTCAAATTATCGTGCAACCAATTTGAGACGACCCCACCAGCCACACGTTTCACTGTAATTGAAAAACTATATGGAATGGAAGGCGAACTGGATATTGTGTAGGAACGCATAATACGTTCTTCAGCAATATCAAGCTCTAAAGTCACAAACTGGCCCGGCTTGAAATAAAACAGCACAGGTTCATTCATACTAAACGTAAAAGTCATTACGTCATGAGTTTCGGGAATAACTTTGACACATCTAACAAGATGGCGACCATTACTCCATGTTTGGGTTCTCATGGTATTCATAAAGTCAGACGTTTTAAAATTGCTCATGGTGCTCTCCGTAAGGCTGAGGGTAAACAAGAGTGCTATGCAATTACAGTTCTTTTCCGGCTTGCCATTGTTTCCAGCGCATCATCATATTTGCACCTAACGACAAAAACGGCTCAGGAGGTAATTTACTGGGTGCTTGATGGTCTAAAAAATCGGTAAGAAAATCTGAACTACCCAGTACCGCCTGCTCGGCGGCAGCAATACCAGATAAGGTTCCTTTCACTGTCCCTAAACCATTTTGACAACAGGCTGACCAAACTCTCGATTCAAGCTCTCCAAATGCAGGCATAGCATTCAGTGACAGACATAATCGCCCGCCCCAGCGATATTCCATATCGACATTTTGTAGCATTGGGAAACGATTCTTGAAAGACCTATCCTGCATAAATTCAGCACGCTTCATATCGTTTATAGGCGCTTCTAGGGATTGGTTCATTGTGGCCAAATTTCGGACAATAATGCGATCTCCACTTCCTGAATAGTCTGAAATTTTGCGTACAGTCGTCCCCATCGGATCCGCTGGAAGAAGACTCCAATCAGGCTCTCCTCCTAAGAGTTGAAGCTCGGTAGATGAAAGCTTTCGAGTCATTGAGGCATAGGTGAATACATGCATTAAACGCTTAGGAAAAAAGCCAAAGGATTGAATGTGGCCATTAACTGCTAAGATAACATTGCGAGCTTTGACTTTACCTTTTGGCGTACTTAATACGTGCGATGAGCCTGTTTTTAGCTCTAGCACTGGAGAGTTTTCAAAAATCTGCACACGACTACGCAAACCATTAGCGAAAGCTCGAATGTACGCTGCTGGATGCACCATAGCACCACCTTCCGTCTTAAGGCCGGCCATATAAAAGGATGAGCCTGTTATTCCTCGCATAGAATCAGCGTCTTTAAGCTCAAAAGACTCTCCCATTTCAGCAAGGTGCTGGCTGTAACTCTTGATATGTTTCACACCTTGCGCTGTAGAGGCTGCTGTAATTTTTCCTGGTCGGCTAAAAACAGCTTTAGGCATGTTATATTCGATCGCCGCTGATTCAGCAAAATCAATTGCATGTCGATTTAACTTAATTTGCTTTAAATCATTATCACTGTTGCCCGCATAGGCCTCAGAATTCAAATCATGAGGTAAATCAATCATAAAACCACTGTTGCGACCAGCAGGCCCTTCGGCAATACGTTTGGCTTCTAGGACAGTGATAGTCTCGTCTTTGGGCAATAATTGACTTAATCTACGAGCCGCTGCTAATCCAGCCCAGCCTCCGCCTACAATTACCCAATCTGTCTCAATGTCATTAACAATAGAGTCATAGCCGGTTTCAGGTTCAATAATGCTATTCCAGGCTGAAGGCCCAGGGTCTTTAGGAAGTCGCGAAATTCTTTTCTGTGTCATATTGAAGGCCGAATAAATAGATACGGGAAGGTAGCCCTCCTCTTCATTAAGAAACTTGAAGAGGAGTTCCGCACAATCAACGCTTGAGGTTTAGTCGATTGCGCCGTCTACGACATGGTCGCTTAGATCAATCCAGACTGTTTTTAATTCCGTGTATTGGTCATGGGCATGAATGGAGTTATCACGCCCACCAAAGCCAGATTGTTTATAACCACCAAACGGTGTAGTGACATCTCCTTCGCCAAAGCAATTCACAGTCACAGTACCGGCTTTAATCTCTTTAGCAGCACGAATCGCTTTCTTAGCATTGGCTGTAAAAACGGAAGCCGCTAAGCCATATTCGGTGTCATTGGCCACTTGTAACGCTTCTTCATAGCTATTGACTGTGATCACAGATAGAACAGGGCCAAAGATTTCTTCACGTGCTAACTCATCAGAGTTGGCTACACCATCAAAAATGGTAGGCTGTATATAGGTTCCATCCATTGTGTCACCGCCTATCAAGACATCGTATCCAGCTTGTTTGCCTTTCTCTAGAAAGCTTGTCACTTTGCTAAAATGCCCGCTATCAATCATGGCACCTAATGCATTTTGAGGATCAAGAGGGTTACCTACTCGCCACTCACGAGAATGAGCTTTGACTCGTTCAAGTAATTTGTCTTTGATACCTGCTTGAACAATTAGGCGAGAAGCGGCAGAACAGTTCTCTCCCATATTCCAAAAAGCAGCGGCGCATACTTGTTGAGCCACGTAATCAATATTTTCCGCATCATCCAATACAATGCATGGGTTTTTCCCGCCTAACTCAAGCACAATTTTTTTCATATTTGAGTCAGCTGAGTAACGTAGGAAACGACGACCTGTCACCGTAGACCCAGTAAAAGTAATCATATCCACATCCATATGCAGACCTAATGACTCACCCGTTTCAGCGCCTCCAGTGACGATGTTTAACACCCCACGTGGAAGACCAGCTTCAGAGGCAAGTTCTGCAATACGAAGAGCGGTTAAAGAGGTTTGCTCCGCTGGTTTGATCACCATAGAACAGCCAGCAGAAAGTGCCGGTGCAATTTTCCAAACCAACATCAATAGAGGGAAGTTCCACGGCAAAACAGCACCAACCACACCGACAGGTTCGCGTACAATCATAGACATGGCATCATTGCCAACTGGCGCGGTTTGGTCGTAGATTTTATCGGCTAATTCAGCATGCCAATTCATAATGTGTATGAACTCTTCAATGTCTAAGTTCTCACAATCCGCAATGGGTTTGCCTGAATCCAAACTTTCCATAACCGCTAATTCATGGCGATTGCGTAACACCAATTTAGATAACTTGAGCAGCACTTTTTTACGTTCATTTGGGTGCAGTTGGCTCCAGCGCCCATCGTCAAATGACTCGCGTGCTTTCTCCACGGCAAAATCCACATCTTCTTTTGCACACGCTGAAATGTCGGCTAAATGGTCACCTGTAGCTGGGTTTACTGTTGCGAAGGTTTTACCTAAAGCGGCAGGTCGGAATTTACCGTCGATAAACGACATTGTTGGCAGAGTCAATGAACCAGCAATCGCTTGGTATTCTTGTAACGTTAATAGATTTGACATGTTTGCTCTCCAGCTTACTTTTTCGCTTTGGTGGATGTTTTGGAAGACGTCTCATCAAGAATACTGGCGATTGTCGTTTTCAAAGTGCGTACAACCTGTTCCATTTGACGTTTATCATCTTTATTCAAACCGCGTAACGGCTTACGCACAGTGCCTGCAAAACGGCCATCTAGCGTAACGCCATATTTAACGGACTGGATAAACTTGCCACCTTGCTCAAGAACACGCATTAGTGGAAGCATAGAAGACATAATGCGTCGTCCTTTTTCAAAGTCGTTTTCAAGCACACAAGCTTCGTATAATGCGATGTGTTCTTTTGGTAAGAAATTAGATCCTGCACATACCCAACTGCGTGCGCCCCAAGCAAAAAACTCAAGCGCCTGATCATCCATACCACAAGATGTTTGGATATGAGGATAATCACGAAGCAACATATGCAAACGGTTAATATCACCGGAACTTTCTTTAATACCGCAGAAATTTTTTGATTGGCATACACGGTCTAGAAACTCTTCTTCCATGTTAACGCCCATGCGGTCTGGGTAGTTGTAAAGCATGACAGGTAAATTGGCAGCCCGATCAATTGACAAAGCATGTAATGACAATTCACGCTGGGTCGGTAGAGAATAAGGAGGCGTTGCTATTAACAATGCATCTGCACCATTTTTGGCGCCATCTTCCGCCAGTTTCAGTGACGCTTTCGGGTCTAAAGAACCTGTACCAAAGATTATTTGTGCTTTGTCGCCAACGACCTTTCTAGCTTCTGATAGGAGTTCAACACGCTCGTCATGGCTTTCAACATAATATTCGCCTGTTGTTCCCCCAATCATTAAACCATGAACACCCGACTCAATTAGGTGGTTGATATGCGTAAGATAAGCATCAAAATCAATAGAACTGTCATCACGAAATGGTGTGATGACAGGAGTGTATATACCTTCAAATTTCATTTTATTCTCTCATCTTTAAGTCGTTGTAATTCAATTTACGCAACGAGGTTACTGGGTAATGTCAGACTCTTGTTTAAGAAATGTTACCGACTAATCCAATATGCCCACAATCAATCTTTTATTGGCTTCATTCCTAACATGTCGTTATCAAAAATGACCAAAAAAACGATTTGAGGACATAAAAATGCAATAAAGACAAAAAAAATGCGGCCATATAGGCCGCATTAAATACTAAAAAGTTAGAGGATATTAACTAAGACGTTGCGCCATGGTTTTGCAGTACCAGTCAACAAATTGGCACACACCATTTTCAGCAACTTCGGAGAAGGGTCCTGGAACATAAGCCGGAGATTGAACCCCTCTATATGTCTCTTCTACTAGCTCTCTATCCTGATCATTTGTAGCGAGCCATACTTTTGTCAGAGTGTCGAGATCATAGTCCACCCCCTCTTGCGCCTCTTTAGGAACTAGCCACTTAGTCGTTACTAATGTTTCACCAGAGCTCAAAGGTAGAATACGGAAACTCAATGCATGATCACCTAAAAAATGGTTCCATGTGGAGGGATACAAGAAGTAGAGCAAAGCACCAATATCTTCTACACCAGATTTATCTAAACGCATATTTATAGCTGGCTTGCCAGAAATAGTGTAACTAACAGCCTTTGCAGATAGGGGGATACGTGTCATACGATATTGGCCATTCTCATCCATGACTAACCGACTAGGAAGTCCTGCTGCTTCACATTTATTCCAATGTTCTACTAGTTCAGGATCTTCTTCGCCACCCACTCCCGCCACAGATAAATTCTCAACAAATGAATTCAATAGTTCAGGGTGGCTACCATCACAGTGATAACACTCCCGGTTATTTTCAAAAACCAACTTCCAGTTGCCTTTCTCAATCAAGTTCGACTCAAAGGCTACTTTGCAATCATCAAGATAGTGTGGCGTAGTGAAAGTACTCACTGTTTCTCGGAATGGCTCAAAGTCTGGCGCATTATCTGCAACGCAAATATAAATATAGCTATTGACGACTTCACAATGGACGCTATTTAAACCATGATCAGATTTATCAAAACTTTCACCCATGTTACCTGCAAATAGTAGCTTACCATCTAAGCCAAATGTCCATTTGTGATAAGGGCAAACTAACTTAGCACTCTTACCTTTGGCATTTTTACAAATACGAGACCCACGATGTCTACAGGCATTATGAAATGCTTTTACTTGCCCCGAGTCATCACGTACAACCATTACTGGGTAGTTACCTACTTGTAGAGTAATGTATTCACCAGGTTTTACGATTTCAAAAGTATGACCGGCAAAAATCCATTCCTTGTGCCAAATATGCTCTAGCTCTTCCTGATAAACCGCTTCATCTGTGTATAGCTCACGACTAAGAGCGTGCTGTGGTTTACGCTCATTGATCAAGTCTAAGATAGATTTTTGGCTACTCATTGCATTACTCCGTAATATATTAAATCGGAAGTGATACCCAATACTCAGGCTAGAAAGCATTAGAAAAACTAAATTTCCATTAGCCGATGTAAATCTAGTATTACTTTAATAAGCTTAGGCGTGTGTCATTTCCCACGAAATTTCAAGTTTAGGCCTAGCTCCTCTGAGGGCAAAACGACCTTTTTTTGGGAACATTAAGAACTTCAGGTTATTTGAATTTTTTAAAAAATTTCCGAGGAGATGAAAAAAAAAGCATAAATCATTGATTTTATTAAGATATCACCAAATTCAGCAAAACACTACCAACACATAATCGAAGCGTTTCCTGTTGCATTGATACGATTTTCTATTTAAAAACGATTATTATCTAATGCTGCGAAATTTGGGGAAATTCAAGAAAACCACGTGCAGATTCTTCCGCATCATCATGTATACAAAACTAAAATCAGTTTTGTATATCAACTATGTACAACTGACCGAGTTAAGCTAACACTTGACTTCAAAACCAACGCAACTCTAGATTAAAAGTCGTTAATAACCAAAAGTCATCAATGACATATTATTTTTTGTAGTTGGACTGTACTCTTAAAACACGTTAACTTGAGGATAGTTTAACCTTTGAATGCAGCTACTGCCTGATAGTTTCACTTAATGATCTTTAGTAAGAAATATAAGTATTTTTCCTACTAACTAGAAGGAAGCTAGCTCTTTCTAACAAATAAAGAATATTAACTTTAGTAATTAAAAACAGATACAAGAATAAGGAAATAACAGAGATTATTTAAATTAAACTTAAAAAAAGAGGTTCATATGTCATTGAAATACCTAGTTCAATCAGATAATAAAACCGTATCAAATAAAATTTTGAGCAAATTTGCCATCGGCACTCTATGTGTTGGGCTCGCTTTTTCATCCTTTCATGCTAATGCGAGTGATGAGCTTCCTGGTGATGGCGTTACGGTCACACCAATCGGTTTTGGTAATCAAAACACACAATTCCAAGACGGCATCATCAAAAAAGGGCTAGAGAAATTAGGCTATAAAGTAAAAAGAACCTTGGAAGCCGATCCAACAATTGCACACGTATCCGTTGGTCAAGGTGATGCTGATTATATGCCTGTTCATTGGGATCCTTTGCATAATGACTATTACGAAAGAGCCGGTGGCGATGATGTAAACACTCGTTTCGGCGCCTTAGTAGGCAATGCAGCTCAAGGCCTACTTATTGATAAAAAAACCGCTGACGCCTATGGCATAACCAGTGTGACACAACTTAAAGACCCAGAGATTGCCGCTTTATTTGATATGGACGGCGATGGTAAAGCAGACCTTACTGGCTGCAACCCAGGATGGGGATGCGAAACTCTCATAGAACAACATTTAGACAATCTAGATTTGCGCGATACCGTTACTCATAGACAAGGCGTCTATGTTGCATTAATGGCAGATACTATTGCTCGTTTCCGCCAAGGCAAACCAGTACTTTATTTCACTTGGACACCAATGTGGGTCAATAGCCTGCTTGTCCCTGGAAAAGAATCAACTTGGTTAACCATTCCAGATGAAGATGGAAAAGAAATACCAGGAAAAACACTTGGTTTTACAGTTAACACAGTGCGTATCATGGCAAACAATGAATTTCTTGATGATAACCCTGCTGCAAAACGATTCTTTGAGCTAGCAACGATCGATATAAATGACGTTAATAAAGAGAACTCTTTAATTCAAGACGGCGAAAAAAGCGACAAGGCGATCAATAAGCATGTCGATGACTGGATTGCAGAAAATACTGAGATTTTCGAAGAGTGGTTATCTGAGGCGAGAGCTGCGGCAAAAAAGTAGCTAATTTGTAAGTTTAGATGCTGTTTAGGCCATTCATAAATACAAAAAGCGTCTCAATAGAGACGCTCTTTGTATATAATTTTGGACCTCATAAAGACTAGTGATAAAGCCCTATACTCTCCCTTCCTAACTATTTATAAATCAGCGACTTTAATTTTTCTATAAGTCTATCTCTCTGCATTTTTGTCACATCTAGGATGACATATTCTTTTACTCTCGAAGACTTTTGAGCTTAATCTATGACCTCTAAACTTGCTAAATATCTCCCTGCCAGCGAGTGGCTAAAAACCTATAATACAACATCGTTTAAGAACGATACCGTGGCCAGCCTAATTTTCACCATCATGGTCATCCCACAAAGTTTAGCCTACGCTATGCTAGTCGGCCTGCCTGCCATTACAGGTTTATACGCCAGTATTTTACCTTCTATTTTGTATTCTTTGTTTGGCACCAGCCGCTCATTAGCTGTTGGTCCAGTTGCACTTACCTCAGTCATGACCGCCTCAGCGATTTTGCCTTTTGCCACCGCAGGCAGCGAACATTACGTCACCATTGCCATACTGCTAACCTTTATGTCTGGAGTATTTTTACTGGTATTAAGCTTATTAAAGCTCGGCTTTTTAACTAACCTGCTTAGCCATCCTGTTATTTCTGGGTTTATCAGTGCGTCTGCTTTGCTCATTGTCATCGGTCAAATTAAATACTTATTAGGTATAGAATCGACAGGAAATACCTTGCTTCCCTTGGTACACAGTCTTTATGACCATGTTGCAGAGGTGAATATTCCAACGCTAATCTTAAGCGCCACCGCCATCACTGCATTGCTTATAATGCGTCGCTATTTTGCTCTCTTTCTAGAAAAATGCGGTTGCTCTGAACAATATGTGCAACTGTTCGGAAAATCAGGCCCCGTCCTAGTGGTGATATTAACCACATTCACGGTTGCTTGGTTGTCTTTAGATAAAGTAGGCGTGAGTATTATCGGCGCCGTGCCGAGTACGCCTTTCGGGCTGAACTTTCAGCAACTTAACTGGCAACTAATAAAAGAGCTGCTGCCAAGTGCTGTGCTTATTAGTATTGTCGGTTTTATTGGTTCCGTCTCCGTTGCTCAATCATTCGCTGCTAAACGACGACAAGACATAGACCCGAACCAAGAGTTAGTTGGTTTAGGTCTTGCCAATATTGGCTCCGCGGCTTGCGGAGCATTTCCAGTGACTGGAGGGTTTTCGCGTACCGTGTTAAACGTCGATTGTGGCTCTACTAGCCCAATGACAGGCATTATTTCCGCCCTCTTTATTTTGCTGACTCTGTTATTTTTAACACCCTTATTTTATTACCTACCTAAAGCGATTCTCGCTGCGATTATCTCTCTTTCAATGTTGCAATTAGTCAGTGTGGCCGACCTTAAAGATTTATGGCGATTCTCTAAGAAAGAAGCCAGCTTGCTGGTCATCACTTTTAGTGTGGTTATGGTAGAAGGCATGGAGACGGGATTGATTGTTGGTGTAGTGCTTTCGATCTTATTTTTCCTATGGCACACCAGCCATCCTCATATTGCGATTGTCGGCCGCTTACCGGGAACGGAGCACTATCGTAATGTGCAGCGTTTTGCTGTGGAAACTCACCCTACCATTTTGACAGTACGGATCGATGAGAATCTATTTTTTGCCAACGCACGTGTGTTCGAGGAAAGGTTGCAATACTTGGTTTCCCAAAATAGAGAAATAAAACATCTGGTCCTGATGTGTACTGCCATCAATATGATTGATGCCAGCGCCTTGCAAAGTTTAGAGAAAATAGTAGATAGATTAAAAGATTCAGGAGTAAAACTGCATTTATCAGAGGTGAAAGGCCCAATTATGGACAGGCTAAAAGACTCTACTTTGATCGAGCGTCTTAATGGGAAGATTTTCATTAGCCAGCATGAAGCCATCAAAGAGCTAGAAGATAAATAGTTTCTACATCAGAGTAGTAATAAGAATGCGAAGAGTAAAAAATCGACACTATATTTGCTGACTAGAGTAACCTTTATTTATTACGTGCAGTCTTAGTTACTGAAAAAATGGCACGCCCGAGAGGATTCGAACCCTTTTAACATGTACAGCAATGAACATCAACGAGCTGCAATGAGCATAGTAAAAGGGTTATGGGCTTTCTAAGTAATCATTACAACTCATAACTACTCATAACTACTCATAACTACTCATAACTACTCATAACTACTCATAACTACTCATAACTACTCATAACTACTCTATTCTGTAGACATGATGTAGCCAACCATTATAAGTTAATATAGTCATTTAACTAGCTGACTAATTTTCGAATGTTTCGAACAAGATACATTTGCATAAACTCTAGCTTCTATGACTAAAAAACTTCATCAAGAAAAGATTACTATTGAAGGTGACACACTGTCTTTCAATATAAAACCAACATAAAAAGGAATTACCTATGTACAAACTTATTGCGACTTCAACTTTGGCTGTTTTTTTAATCGCATGTAGTCCCAAGGAAGAAGTAAAAACCGTTCAATTTTATCTTGATAATGAAGACGCTTTAGAATTGAAGATGGCTTATTGTAAGAACAATCCAGGAAAAGCCATGACAGATGAGAATTGTATTAATTCACTTGAAGCAAGTTCAAAGTTGAAAGATAAAGTAATGTTTGGTGAAGGATTCAAAGTTGATTATTCATCACTAGATAAAGAAAAAGGGTAGTAGTAATGAACATTAACGAGTTGCAATGAGCATAATAAAAAGACTATAGGTTTTCTAATTACTCATTACAGCTCTATTCTAATAGATACTGTAATAGTCCCCTATCCCCAAGACCACTGCGTGGCAAGGAGATAGGGGGCTATTACATCAAAGTAGCATCGTTTTAATAAATACCATTAATTCTTTCTGTAAATTACTTTCACTTTCTGATTTAAAAAGTTGTCCTAGATAAGGAATATTCATCAATACTGGAACGCCTGTAATGAACTTTCTCGTCTCGTTAGATATAAGACCACCTAATGCAATCGTTTCACCATCATTGACTCGTGCGACCGTTGAAATAGACCGTTTGTTAGTAACGAGGTCACTTGCTTGAGCAATACTGGTAACACTTTATGACTCTGTGAAATATTCAAAACGATGTCATCAGAGTCCAGTACGTGAGGAAAGTCCACATAGAAGCACAACGCTTTGAAAAATATGTTCTCAATAAATCCTTTGAAGACAAAGATTGGAACCCATCAAAAGAAGACAGCCGAAAACTAAGTGAGTTAATTGATATATGGTTTGAGTCCCATGGGCGTTATCTAAAAGGTGCCAGCCAGCGAGTAAGAACGCTTAGGAATTTAGACCGTAGATTAGGCTCCCCTATTGCTAAAAAGGTTAACCCTACCAGCTATATGATTGAACGATCTAGTAGGATTGAATCAGGTGTCACACCTAAAACATGCAACAACGAATTAGGCTACCTCAATGCCGTTTTTAATGAATTGGAACGCACCCAGACAATTGATTACAGCAATCCGTTAAAGGGTGTACGCCCTATCAAAATCAGTGAAAAAGAATTGAGCTGGCTAACGTCAGAACAAATCGAAGAGCTGTTATCTACCCTAGATAAGATTGGTAATGAGCACGTTTCCCTTATAACAAGAGTGTGTCTATCAACTGGTGCAAGGTGGGGAGAAGCGGAAGGACTAACAGCGAAAAATATTAGGAATGGTCAGGTAGATTTCACTGATACAAAAAGTGGAAAAAATCGCTCTATTCCAATAAATGACACTCTATTCAAGCAACTTGAAGAACATATGCAAAATCATGGTCGATTCTTCGATTGTATAAAATCTTTCAGAAAATACCTGAAAACTACGAGTATAAAGCTGCCTCAAGGGCAATCATCTCACGTTCTTAGGCATAGCTTTGCAAGCCATTTCATAATGAACGGTGGAAACATACTGACATTGCAAAAAATTCTTGGACACTCAACCATTACAATGACGATGAGATATGCCCACTTAGCACCTGAACATTTAAAAGATGCAGAGAAATTTAATCCTTTAGCTTATTAGTTAAGCAAAGAAGATTTCAGCGTTTTAGCTCGCTCTTTCATTTTAGGATCAATAGAAGAGAGAGCATATAAACGGCCTAACAAGCTCTGAGCAGTGGATGAATCACTAGAAAAAGGAACACCTTTCAAAGATTTCACTAAACTAAATCCTTCATATAATTTTGCATGCTGAGCATTTGTAATCAACAAAGAATCTTTATTTATAGCAACCCCTGTCACAACCCTCACAGACTCTTTTGAATATATCTTTGATTTATTAGGATGTAAATTATGCGAATGCCGCACTGCAATCTTTCTTAAAGTAGATAAAAATAGTTTATTTATCTGCTGCCCTGAAAAAGTAATATCGTCAACATACACAGTCATTATAACGTCATGTTTCAATGACAAATTCATAAAATCATTAAACATTCCCATATTAGCCCAGTAAGCAAGAGGCATGCTAATTTGACTTCCCGTTGGTATATGACCCTTTACACAAGACAAGTTCGTTAGTATTTCAGCTATATCAGCAGAACACTTTAAATGGGATCGATAAAAATCAAATACTTTATCCCGTTTCGTACTTTCAAAATACGATTTTATATCAGCCGTTAATAATTTTTGATCATTAGCATGAACTGCTGCATTTGTAATATTTGAGCGGTGTTTAACCCCTGAATGAAGGTAATCAGGAACTTCAATTCTACACAAAAAACTGGCAATTTTATTATGGATAAACTTAAGCTTTCTTATCGGCTCTTGAACCATCCTAGACTTACCATTTTTAGTAGTACTAAATTCATGGTAATAAGTAGATGTATCTTTAGATATTATCAATAAATCATGAAGAACAACTCCGAAAAGCTCTGCAAGTTTCTTCTTACTTCTTAAAAAATAAAATGGACTTTGGTCAAGAGGGTATGATTTTTTCTTTGTATTTATCTTAAGCTTTGGATTTATTTTCTTTTTCAACAACCCACTCCATTATTTTAAGGGCTTTATCAGCGACTTGTTCCTTTAGTCTTACAGAAAAATTACTTTTTTGGCTTTTACGATTAGCAGATTCAGAGATGAAAATTAATGCGGATATAGGAATATCAAAACCATTAGAATATTTACTTAAGACATCATGTGTTAGTGGTTTTTCTCCACTCTCAAGCTTTCGAATGATCGATGAATCAATTTCAAGTAAATTAGATACTTCTAATATGCTATAGTCATGGTACTGACGAAGAAGTTTTATAGCTTTGTTTATCATTAAAATACCTAAAAATTAAACTAGGGACGGCCGCTAAGAAGCGTCCCCATCAAAAAACCACCATAGTAGAAATTTAATTGTTTTTAAAATAAAAAATTTAAAAACTTTCCACAAGACAGTTTTAATTCGGTTCTTTTTCTTAACGACTTTCTGGTTGGTGTTATCTAATAATTGTGACATGTTATGCCTCCTGCTTAATAACCTATGCGAAATTGCATAAGCTCGCCCAAATCAAGCAGTGGATGTAACCAGAATATGTCCCCGTCTCTGCACACGGGTCGCCCACGTGTGCCAGTTATTCCATGCTCATTCCTGTACTGACAAGGATACAGCAGCAGGTGTGCGTGGAAAAATTTTAGGAAGCTACCTTCCCGCGAAGCTTAGCTTCAGTTTTATGACGATTTCATCCGTAAATAACACTGCCATAAACACTAGATTAAAAAACTAAAGAAGTCAAAAAAACTTCTGTAGCCATTTTGTAGGCACAGAAAAAACAACAATCAATTGAGTTACGTTAAAAACGGCTTGGTATAAGGGCTTGATGAAAATATAAATGGCACGCCCGAGAGGATTCGAACCTCCGGCCTTCGCCTCCGGAGGGCGACGCTCTATCCAGCTGAGCTACGGGCGCATGTCTGTGGCGAAGGTAGTTTTGTCCTATCGAGGAATAACAAAGCCAGCAAGAAATGGAGTGCGTATTCTAAAGGAAATTGTTTAGGATTCCAGTATTAATAGCAATTTGGAGTGATAAAGTGATTTTTGTATGCTTTCCAATCCATCGTTAAACACTCCACGTATAAGTACATTGACTGCTATAATGACTTAAACTTTTTCTTTAGAGCTCCCTTGTGAATATATTTTTTTGTATCTGCCGCTTCTCTTTCTCAGCTTGCCTAATGATGACTTCTCTAGTGAGTTTGACGGCTCAAGCCGAGCGCCCAGCTGATCAAATATACAATACTTATTGTATTGCTTGTCATGCTAGCGGTGTGGCAAATGCGCCGAAGTTTGGCAGCCAAGCCGATTGGTTACCTCATATTGAAAAAGGCATGGATACATTATTGATGAATGCGACAAAAGGTATTAATGCAATGCCGCCAAAAGGGTTATGTTTTGATTGTAGTGATACTGAAATGCAAAACACCATTCAATACATGATAGATAACAGTCAAAGTTAACAAAAATCAAAACAGACTTTGATTAGTCGTTTAACATGGCTTTTAGAGCGGATAATGACGCTTGGCCACGCTCTTTTTTAACACTTTCAGTCTCATCACCTCGACCTTCCCAAACAAGGTCTTCTTCTGGTAACTCATCTAAAAAGCGGCTTGGTAAACAGTCTATTTCCTCACCGTATTGTCGACGTTTCGCAGCCAGCGTGATGCACAAGGTTTTCTTCGCACGGGTAATACCAACATAAGCAAGACGACGTTCTTCTTCGATATCGTCGTTTTCTATACTGTTACGATGCGGCAAAAGTTCTTCTTCACAACCAATTAAAAAAACATGCGGATATTCCAACCCTTTTGAGGCATGAAGCGTGAGCAGCTGAACCTTATCTTCGTCTTCCTCTTCTTCTTGGCGCTCTAACATATCGATCAAAAGAAGCTTACTGATGGCTTGATCCAATCCTGCAGTTTCGTCTTCTTCCCATGCAGATTCCATCATGCGTTGAATCGAGTCTAATAAGAATCGAACGTTTTCAATGCGACGTTCAGCAGCTTTGGTGGATGAACTCTGCTCTTGAATCCAGCCGTAATAATCCATGTCGTGGATCATCTGCTCAATAACAGGAACTGGCGAAGCGCCTTCTAAACGTCGTCGCAATGTAGACATCCAACTTTCAAAATCTTGTAAGCTTTTTAATGATCGCCCTGTTACGCTCTCTTCTATGTCTTTGTAACCACAAGCTTCAAACAAGCTGACGTTACGGTCTGTTGCCA
Source organism: Marinomonas sp. 5E14-1 (assembly GCF_039939215.1). NCBI lineage: Bacteria > Pseudomonadati > Pseudomonadota > Gammaproteobacteria > Oceanospirillales > Oceanospirillaceae > Marinomonas > Marinomonas sp. 5E14-1. Next base: position 236,899 of record NZ_JBDXMW010000002.1, read on the forward strand.
CATTACCGACTTTTTCCAGTGTCGCTGGGCCAATTTCACGGCGCGGCAAGTTCACTACTCGCAAGAAAGCATTGTCATCTGCTGGGTTTACAAGAAGGCGTAAATAGCCCATTAAATCTTTGATTTCAGCGCGAGAGAAAAAGGATGTACCACCGTTCATTTTATAAGGAATCCGATAGGCTTGAAGCTTAATCTCCAACAAGCGCGCCTGATGATTTCCTCGATATAACACAGCAAAATCACGGTATGGAATATCATGACGCAAATGGCGTGTTTGTATCTCAGCCGCCACGCGCTCCGCTTCAGAATCTTCATTACGAGTCACCATGACGCGAATAGGATCACCTACACCAAGGTCACTCCATAGGGCTTTGTCGTAGATGTGCGGGTTATTAGCGATCAAGGTATTAGCGGCTTTCAAGATGGTTTTTGTTGAGCGGTAGTTTTGCTCAAGCTTCACCAGTTTTAAGTTCGGGTAATCTGTGGATAAGCGCTCTAAGTTTTCAGGGCGAGCGCCACGCCAAGCGTAAATAGATTGGTCATCGTCTCCTACCAAAGTGAAACAACGTCGATAACCTGCCAACAAACGAATCAATTCATATTGACTGGCATTGGTATCCTGACACTCGTCCACCAGCAAATAGCGTACTTTTTTTTGCCAACGCTCTCGTAATTCGTCGTCTGACATTAACAAACTCACAGGCAACAGAATCAAATCGTCGAAGTCTACCGCGTTGTACGCTCGCAAATAACGCTGATATTGCGCATAGACTTGAGCCGCCAATAAAAACTCTTCTGTGTCAGCATTGGTCATGGCTTCTTGTGGCGTGGTAAGGTCATTTTTCCAATTGGAAATCGTATTTTGACAATAAGCCGCAGAGTCTGTTTGGCCATTAAATTCTTTGTCGAGGATCTCTTTTACTAAGCTAAGAGAGTCTTGCGAGTCGAATAAAGTGAAGCCCTCTTTTAAACCTGCGCGGCGGTATTCACGACGTAAAATACGCAACCCCAAATTATGGAAGGTGGAAATGCTCAAACCTCGGCTTTCGGGCTTAGACAGAATGCTCACGACACGCTCTTTCATCTCACGCGCGGCTTTATTAGTAAAGGTAACAGCAATAATACTGTTCGCTTTAAAACCACAAGTTTGAATCAGATAAGCAATTTTCGTGGTGATTACGCTGGTTTTCCCTGAACCTGCGCCAGCCAACACAAGCAGCGGCCCATCAATTTGTTTCACCGCGTCTAGCTGACGTTCGTTCAAACTTCGAAGACGTTGGGATATGGATGGAAGCGGCTCACTCATGACAAGACTCTGGCTAAAAAAAGGGAATTAAAAAAACGACCTCAAGTGTACCTGAGATCAACTTCAGCCGCACGACAGAAAAAGTACTCAGCCATAAAAAAAGGGATACGAAATCGCATCCCTTTTTGAGTACAAGACAGCCTATTTTTAATTAGACGAATCTTTATACGTTGCGCTCTTTACTGCTCGTCGGCTCCAATAACTTGCCAACAATGATCCAGAAATGTTGTGCCATACACTGAAAAGTGTGCCAGGCAAAGCAGACAAAGGCGTAAAGAATTTCACAGCTAGCGCCGCTGCCAAGCCAGAGTTTTGCAAGCCAACTTCAAATGCGATAGTTCGGCAAACTCGAGAATCAAATCCGAGTAAATATGTCACCCAATAACCAAGGATCAAACCAATCGTATTGTGAATAATAACGGCAGCAGCAACCACAAGTCCCACTTCCACTAACTTGGAGGAGCTCAATGCCACCACAATCGCAATGATCAACACAATGGCGAACATGGAAATATAAGGAAAAACCACTTCTGCTTTGCGGATAACTTTCGAGAAAAGTGTGTTAATCACCACACCAGCAGCCACTGGCAACAAGACAATTTTAAAGAGGCTGATCAACATAGAAGAAACCGGCACATCAACACTGGTCCCAATCATTAAAGAAACAAGGAAAGGCGTTAGTACTACACCCAATAGAGTGGAAATGGCTGTCATAGAAATAGATAGCGCGGTGTCACCTTTCGCTAAGTAACACATGACATTCGACGAGGTTCCGCCGGCCACACTACCAACCAACAACATACCGACAGTTAATTCGGTATCAAATCCAAACGCCATAGCCACAGCGAACGCCGCAATTGGCATCACCAAGAACTGCAATAAAACGCCGACAGCAACGGCTTTTCTGCTTTTCAATACTTGTTTAAAGTCTTTTGGACTTAATGTTAACCCCATCGCTAGCATAATAATCATAAGCAGAGGGACAATTTGAGTCTTCAGCCCAACGAATAAATCAGGCTGAAAAAAAGCAAGGGCAGAAAGCAGTATCGCCCAAAGAGGAAAAAGCTGGATAACCATAAGATGAAACTCCATTTATGCAAACTGATTCACACCTAATAAGGCACTTAAGTAAGCATTTCATTATTATTCGAAGAAACCAGAAAACCCATTCAACGACTTTTGCTCACAGCTTTTCTCACAACTCATATTGAAGAAAAACAAAGCTGTCATGTCGATTTAAAAAACGGGCGAAGAATTGTAACGAAATGAAACTATTTGAAACAGTTTTTATTCATCCTTTAAGTAATGTTAAAACTCAAAAAGCACCTCTAATGCAAAATACAACATATCAAAAATCAAAGCTCTCACAATAAAAGCAACTAAGAAGACACAGCGCTCGCGAGCGTTTTCTCCATTTTTCGATAACTCAAAGACTCCATAAGGTGTGCTCTTGTTACTGGAGAATCGTTTAAATCCGCCAAGGTTAAGGCCACTTTTAACACCCGATGATAAGCTCTTGCTGAAAGTTTCAGGGTTTCTAAGGCTTGTTGCATAAAATGCTTATCTTCTTCACTCAATGCACAGATCTGTTCCAATTGACGACCACTTAGCAAAGCGTTCTGAACTCCTTGCCGTACTCTTTGCCTGGTAACAGCTTTCTCAACACGTTCACGGACACTGGCGCTACACTCACCTTCTTCTTGAGCATTCACCAAAACATTCGAGGGTAAAGGCGGAACTTCTACATGTAAATCAATACGATCCAAAAAGGGTGCGGACAACTTCTTAAGATATTTTTGGCTCGCATTCGACTGATAATAGTCTTGGCCGCCCGTATAAGCTTCATTGCTCGCATTCATTGCGGCGACTAATTGGAACCGAGCTGGAAAAGTGACCTGACCACGGGCTCGCGAAATATGCACTTCACCATTCTCAAGAGGTTCTCTTAAAACTTCTAATACCTTACGATCAAATTCTGGTAATTCGTCTAGAAATAAAACGCCATTGTGGGACAAAGACGCTTCTCCCGGTTTAGGTATCGAACCGCCACCGACCAAAGCCGCAGCCGAACAAGAATGGTGCGGTGATCGAAATGGACGCTCAGACCAATACCAATCCAGCCCCATCTTTCGCCCTGCAACCGACTGAACCGATGCAACAGATAGCGCTTCTTGCTCTGTCATTGCAGGCATAATGCTCGGTAAGCGCGACGCCAGCATGGTTTTACCTGTGCCAGCAGGACCAATAAACAGTAGATTATGACCACCTGCCGCTGCGACTTCTAAAGCCCGTCGCGCTTGGTATTGTCCTTTTACGTCGCGCATATCTTTATGGTTTAGAGGCAAAGGCGCCACAGGTTTGGATTCACAATGGGGCAACGGATTCATTTTTAATAAATGTGCGGTCACTTGTGTGAGGTGTTTTGCATAAACCGCATTCCCCTCTACCAAAGCTGCTTCGTCTTGATTGTCTTCTGGCAGAATCAATTGACGGTTGGCCTCCTGACACGCAATCGCTGAAGGCAGCAAGCCCGGAACACCTCGGATATCACCAGACAAAGCTAATTCACCAATAAACTCGGTATCACCTAAACTCACTTCCCCTAATTGGCCTGAGGCCGCTAACACACTAATTGCAATGGCCAAATCATAACGCCCACCTTCTTTGGGCAAATCAGCAGGCGCGAGATTAATAGTGACTCTTCGGGTAGGAAATTCGAAATGACTGTTGATGATGGCGCTGCGAACACGATCTTTTGCTTCTCGAACTGCCGCTTCAGGCAATCCCACAATATTGAGGGAAGGCAAACCATTTGAAATATGCGTTTCAACCGTTACCAAAGGGGAAGCCACACCAACTCGTGCACGGCTGTAAATCGTCGCTAAACTCATGATCACTCCTTGATCTTAGTCAGTTTTAAATAGCACAAGCAATCCGGCTTGTCTTTTTTAACGTATTTATAGAAGTGAGAACGTAACTCTCTCTTCTATATTAATGTAATGAGATCACTTTATGCCAAAAACTCAGATTAATCCTAATAAACTATTACTCTCAAAATGGACTTCTATCTCGCCTATCCATAAAGAGAAGCACTTTATTGTGACCGAGTTGATACGAGATGAAGAAGGTATCGTTATCGAATGTACTCTTGAAGCTGTCATCAACAGAAACTCATATACACTATCTTGGCAATCACTGACTTCTGCTACAGATTGGAAGCAAGGTTGGAAATAAACAATGGTACTACCATTGTTTATTTTCTGTTTTTAATTTTTTGTTCCAGCTTCCAGTTCAGTCAAGCGCGTTTCTAAAGCTGCAAGCTTTGTTCGATATTTCGCTAACATAGCTTCTTGCACCTCGAATTCTTCGCGCGTCACTAGATCCATTTTAGTCAGTGTATTGCGAGCAACTTCATGCAACTGTGACTGAATTTCTTCTTTCGGCAATTTTCCTAACGTCTCTGCTGCTTGCTCTAAGCCTGTACCAAGTTGCTTAATAAATTGATCTATCATGTCATATTACTCATTGTATTTTTGAACACCTCATAAAGGTATCGAGTCAGTGCTTTAAAACATAGTATAGAGGTCGTTAAAAGGTACAAACAAGCACTCTATGTTTCCTAAGCTACTTTTTCACGCTCTAGGTTAAACGCTCATCAATCTAGCATAAGAATGAATCGCCTCTTTTTTGTGCGATTTTCAACCAACCGTCGACCTTTTACTATCAACCTAATACAGGCATTCCTTATCTTCTCGTATCTAAAGGATTTTTCTCAATCAGAACAAAGGAGATAAAACCAAGAAAGTTTATTTGACACAAACACTTCCGCACCAAGTTAACGCACCAAAAAATAAAAACTTGAAAATGAATGCACCATTTGTAAACACAATCTCGTCTTTTTAATTTCCAAAAGCAGACAAAATCCTTACAAACCCTTTAGCACTAAGGTACTTCAGTATATGGCACGCATATTGAATAAAAACCTTACCTGCGTTACGACAATAATACTGACTTAATTAAAGGAGACAGTGGGTATGAAGCTTATAACAGCCATCATCAAGCCATTTAAACTGGATGATGTTCGAGAAGCTCTTTCTGAAATTGGTGTTCAAGGTATCACGGTTACAGAAGTAAAAGGTTTCGGACGTCAAAAGGGCCACACAGAACTATACCGTGGCGCTGAATACGTAGTTGATTTTCTACCTAAAGTAAAAATCGAACTTGCTATTGCTGACGACATGACAGACCAAGTTGTAGAAGCAATTAGTGGCGCTGCAAATACAGGTAAAATTGGCGACGGTAAAATCTTTATCGTTAACCTTGAGCAAGCGGTTCGTATTCGTACCGGTGAGACTGGTGTAGAAGCAGTTTAATTATCGCTTCAATCTTACAAGCCTTTAGGGGGGCGAAACATGCAAGATCAAATTTTTCATTTACAATATGCCATGGACACTTTTTACTTTTTGGTGTGTGGCGCACTAGTTATGTGGATGGCAGCCGGATTTGCCATGTTAGAAGCGGGTTTAGTACGCGCTAAAAACACCACTGAAATCTTAACCAAGAACGTGGCCTTGTTTGCCATTTCTTGCATCATGTACCTAGTTTGCGGTTACTCGATCATGTACGGTGGCGAGTGGTTCCTAACTGGTATTCAAGACGTTGATGTAGACTCAACTCTAGCTGACTTCGCTGCTCGTGATGGCGGTTTTGAAGGCGGTTCTATCTACTCCGGCGCTTCTGACTTCTTCTTCCAAGTAGTATTCGTTGCGACAGCAATGTCTATCGTATCTGGTGCAGTTGCTGAACGTATGAAACTATGGGCTTTCCTAGCATTCGCTGTTGTTATGACTGGTTTCATCTACCCAATGGAAGGTAACTGGACTTGGGGCGGCGGTTCTGTATTCGGTATGTTTAGCCTTGGTGACATTGGTTTCTCTGACTTTGCCGGTTCTGGTATCGTTCACATGGCAGGTGCTGCTGCAGCATTGGCTGGCGTGATCATCCTAGGCGCTCGTAAAGGTAAATACGGCCCTAACGGTGAAGTACGTGCTATCCCTGGCGCCAACCTACCTCTTGCAACTTTAGGTACTCTTATCCTTTGGTTGGGTTGGTTCGGTTTCAACGGCGGTTCTGTATTGAAACTTGGTGATATCGCAAGTGCTAACTCTGTTGCTATGGTGTTCCTGAACACTAACGCTGCAGCAGCTGGTGGTGCAATTGGCGCACTAATTCTTGCTCGCATCACATTCGGTAAGGCAGATTTGACTATGCTTCTAAACGGCGCACTAGCTGGTTTGGTTGCTATCACTGCAGAACCTTCAACACCTTCTGCTCTAGGCGCAACTTTGATTGGTCTAGTTGGTGGTGTGATTGTTGTAGTTTCTATTATTACTCTAGACAAGCTGAAGCTTGACGATCCAGTGGGCGCGATCTCTGTTCACGGTGTTGTTGGTCTTTGGGGTCTATTAGCTGTTCCTCTAACAAACGACGGAGCTACTTTTGGCGGTCAAATCGCTGGTGCAGTAACTATCTTCGTTTGGGTATTCGGAGCGAGCCTAGTAACTTGGTTGATCATCAAAGCAATCATGGGTGTTCGTGTTAGCGAAGAAGAAGAATACGAAGGCGTTGACTTTTCTGAATGTGGTATGGAAGCATACCCAGAATTCAAAAAGTAATTCTTCCAGATAGCATTTAGTTCTTTCTTAATAAAACCCTCGCCTCGGCGGGGGTTTTCTTTTTCTAACGACAATTTTTTTGGTGCTTTAAAACAAATATAACGCCCTCATGACATGAAGAAGCGTTATTATCTTGTTATACAAATACAGCCTGATGCATCTACAAAAACACGCATCAGCCAATACAAGCGAGGCCATCATGCTAGAAGACTTACATTTAAAAATTCGTAATCTAACCAACAACGATTATGAGCAAGTAAAAATACTCATGGATAAGGTTTACCATGATATTGGTGGGTCTTGGCCGAAGCACACAATCCACCAATTAATAAAAGACTTTCCTGAGGGACAAATTTGTCTAGAAGATCACGGCAAAATTGTCGGTATCGCATTATCTGTACAAGCCAATTATCAACGCTTTAGCAACCCTCATACTTATGATGATTTAGTCGATCAAAAAGAAAACATTTTAAACGACCCTCAAGGCGATGCCATGTATGGCTTAGACGCTCTTATTGCACCGGAATATCGAGGCTATCGTTTAGGCAGACGTTTATACGAAGCCCGCAAGGAGCTTTGTCGTCAGCATAACTTCCGAGCCATTTTGGCAGGCGGTCGAATTCCAAGCTATCACCAACACGCACACGATCACACGCCAGCGGAATATTTAGAATCTGTTCGCGAGAAGAAAATCTACGACCCTATTTTGTCTTTCCAATTATCGAATGATTTTCAGGTCACGCGGTTACTCAAACGCTATTTACCAGAAGACGAAAAGTCTCAAGGTTATGCGACTCTTCTGGAATGGAAAAACATCTTTTACGAACCAGAAACAAGCGTCATTCAATCTCGTAAGACTCAAGTTCGAGTCGGTGCCGTTCAATGGCAAATGCGCGAAGTCGAAAGCGCCGATGAACTCTTGAAGCAGGTGGAATACTTCATCGATGCGGTGTCAAATTACAAAAGCGATTTCGCCGTTTTCCCTGAATTTTTCAATGCACCTTTGATTGGTTTAAGTCCAGACCAAAGTAACCAAACCGAAGCCATTCGTTTCTTAGCCAGCTTCACTGAGCGCTTTAAAAATGAAATTTCTCAGTTGGCCGTAAGCTATAACATCAACGTCATCACAGGCTCTATGCCAATCATCGAAGACGAAGTGGTTTATAATATCAGTTATTTATGTCGTCGTGACGGCACAGTAGAAGAACAGAAAAAAGTTCATATCACACCACATGAGCGCCGTGACTGGGTGATTCAAGGTGGTAATGACTTAAAAGTTTTTGACACTGACGCGGGTCGTGTCGGCATTCTGATTTGCTACGATGTGGAATTCCCAGAACTTGGTCGACTGCTTGCAGAGCAAGATATGGACATTCTTTTCGTACCTTTTTGGACCGACACAAAAAATGGCTATCTACGAGTGCGAAACTGCGCCCAAGCACGCGCCATTGAAAACGAATGTTATGTGGTTATTTGTGGTAGTTGTGGCAACTTGCCTCAGGTCGAGAACTTGGACATTCAGTACTCTCAAAGCTCTGTATTCTCACCTTCTGATTTCTCGTATCCACACGATGCAGTCATGGCAGAAACTACGCCTAATACTGAGATGATCATGTTCTCTGACTTAGACTTGGATAAGCTGAAATTCACTCGCAGTGAAGGCTCAGTCAACAACCTGAAAGATCGACGTCTTGACTTGTATTCGGTTAACTGGAAAAAATAATCAATAACACAAACCGATAAGAAGAAGCACCCCGCCTCTTCTTTATTGAATGAAGAGTATTTTCATGGCTAAAGCAAAAACAGCCTTTGTATGTAATGAATGTGGTGCTGACTACGCAAAATGGCAAGGTCAGTGCCAAGCCTGCAAAGCCTGGAATTCCCTATCTGAAATTCGCCTAACGTCGACTAAAACCTCAGCGCGCGTGTCGGCGGCACAAGACCCTCGCTATCAAGGTTATGCTGGCGCAACCACAGGCATTCAAAGTCTATCGGATGTGGACTTATCCGATGTGCCACGTTTTAGTTCAGGTGCCAGTGAATTTGATCGGGTGCTCGGTGGCGGTCTCGTTCCTGGTGGTGTTGTTTTGATTGGCGGCAGTCCCGGAGCAGGCAAAAGTACGTTATTACTGCAAACCATGTGTTGGTTAGCTCAACAACAAAGCGCCTTATACGTCACTGGAGAGGAATCTCTACAACAGGTTGCTATGCGTGCCCACCGCCTTGGTTTGCCGACACAAAATTTGAAAATGCTTTCCGAAACCAATGTAGAAAGCATTTTAAACACAGCCCAACAGTTGAAACCAAAAGTCATGGTAATCGACTCCATTCAGGTTATGCATTTAGATGGCATTGAATCAGCGCCTGGTAGCGTTTCACAAGTTAGAGAAAGTGCCGCTGTGTTAACTCGCTTCGCCAAGCAAACTCAAACAGCTGTCTTGCTTGTTGGCCATGTAACCAAAGATGGGACACTGGCTGGGCCAAAAGTACTTGAGCACATGGTGGACTGCTCTGTTCTCTTGGAAGGCTCTGAAGACTCTCGTTTCCGAACACTTCGTGGTATGAAAAACCGTTTTGGCGCAATCAATGAGCTGGGTGTTTTTGCCATGCTGGAAAGCGGACTAAAAGAAGTCAAAAACCCAAGCTCTATTTTCTTAAATCGAAGCAATAAACCTGCTGCTGGCAGCTTAGTCATGGTGGTTTGGGAAGGAACTCGCCCTCTACTCGTAGAGTTACAAGCCTTGGTGGATGACTCTGCATTTGGTAATCCTCGACGAGTAACCGTAGGTTTTGACCACAACAGACTTGCAATGTTGCTCGCTGTACTTCACAAGCATGGCGGCCTGCACACAGCAGACCAAGATGTGTATTTGAACGTGGTTGGTGGTGTAAAAGTGCTGGAAACCAGTGCGGACCTCGCCGCTATTTCAGCGGTAGTTTCCAGCTTCAGGGATAGAGTTTTACCACACGATTTAGTAGTACTTGGGGAGGTTGGTTTGTCCGGGGAAATTCGCCCCGTACCATCAGGACAAGAACGTATCAGCGAAGCCGCTAAACATGGCTTTACACGAGCGGTCGTACCTAAAAGTAACTGTCCGAAGAAACCAATCGAAGGAATGAAAGTCATTGGTGTCGACCGTTTGTCAGAAGCGTTAGACGCTATTTTTGAGAATTAACTAGAAAAGGAAAAAGTGGGCTAACGCTCTCTTCTTCCATACCGTAAGGCAGCGCCTTATCAAAATTCGCTGCTAAGCGTTCTTGGCGCGCCTTCAATAAACGAGCACGGCGCTGTTTGCATAAGCCTAAGATATGGTGTCGATCTTCATTCGATAAGGAAAACCAATGAAACCGCTCGTCTCGACTACGCAAGCACCCTTTGCAAAAGCCTTTGACACTGTTCTCGCAAACGCCTTTGCAGGGGCTTTCTATCACAAACATTTCGATTTGTTCCATCTGCCCCTCCATTTATTTCTACTGCGTCACTAATTGATAATCGTACATTTCTTCAGGTGACAAAAAGTACACTCTGTCTTCGGGCGCGGCCTCAAGCGAGAACCAATAAAAGCGCTCCGGCACACCCATTTCTAGGTAAAAATTCACATAAGTCGCATGCACTGGATCCATTGGATCTAAATTAGCGGCTTTAACTTTTGTCCCATCAGACCAAGCGTGAACACCAACACCCGCGCCTGCACCGATCAGCCTTTCTACGCCTCCTAAGAATAGATCAACACCACCAGAAAGCACAAAACCCGTTGGCGCAATCTGTGTATTCAAATCTAAACGTCGAATCAAGCGCGCACCTTCCATAGTCGCTTGCTGGTCAAAAGAACCACGAATATCCACTAAGACCAAATCCGTCACGTTAGGATTTTCTTTGATAAGATCGCTTAATCGATTAACAAGGTCGCTGCCTAAAACACCCGATAGATAAGCAACATCGTCCATCACTTCAACACTTAATTCCCCACTCGGTTCAATACTTTCTCGATGAGAAGGTGCAGCACAACCAACCAATGATACTGTGAGTAACATGATGAACAACTTAGCTACAAACAAACAGTGATTCATGACTTAGACGTTGCTCCAAAAAGTTAAAAAATATAACAACATTGCGTCAGATTAGATCAAAACACGTACAAATAAAACCTATTCCCCACCTATTAAAAACGCACAAATAAAAACAGTTAGTTATAAAAGTACCAATCAACACATAAAAAAAGGCTGCTTATCAAAAGATAAACAGCCTGAAAGACACTTCTAATATGGTTGCCTTAATTAAGGCATAGAAATGCACGGGATCTATGATGGAAAAGAGAAGCTCTTACCTTCTCGTACTCCAGCCGAAGGCCAGCGCTGAGTAATAGTTTTGCGTTTAGTGTAGAAACGTACCGCATCTGGACCATAAGCATGCAGATCACCAAACAGTGAACGCTTCCAGCCACCAAAACTGTGGTACGCAACAGGAACAGGCAGTGGAACATTAATACCAACCATGCCAACTTCAATGTGATCTGAAAAATAGCGTGCTGCTTCGCCATCTCGCGTAAAGATACAAGTACCATTGCCGTATTCGTGATCATTAATCAGCGCCATGGCTTCTTCCATAGTATCAACACGAACTACTTGCAAAACAGGGCCAAAAATTTCCTGCTGATAACTGTCCATTTCCCTGGTTACGCCGTCAATTAATGTCGCGCCAACAAAAAAGCCATTTTCATAACCAGCAACATTTGGGTTGCGACCATCCACAATAACAGTCGCACCTTGAGCTTCTGCGCTATCAATGAAACCAACAACCTTGTCTTTATGTTCTTTCGTAATAACAGGACCAAAATCGTTAGTTTTATCTGAACATTCACCAACTTTAAGAGGCTTCATAGCTTCAGACATTTTATTAATCAAAATATCACCTGCTTCTTTGCCAACCGCCACCGCGACAGAAAGCGCCATGCAACGCTCTCCAGAAGAGCCAAATGCTGCGCCTAGCAACTGGCTTACAACGTTATCCATATCTGCATCAGGCATAACAATCGCGTGGTTTTTCGCACCGCCTAGTGCCTGACAACGTTTACCGTTCGCACTTGCTTTGCTGTAAATGTATTCTGCGATAGGCGTGGAGCCAACAAAACTGACCGCTTTCACGCGAGTGTCTTCTAATAAAGTATCAACCGCTTCTTTATCGCCATTTACTACATTGAAAACACCCGGTGGCAATCCAGCTTCATGTAAAAGCTCAGCAATAAACAACGCGGTACTTGGATCGCGTTCAGATGGCTTAAGAACAAAAGTATTGCCGCAAACAATCGCCATTGGGAACATCCACAAAGGCACCATGGCAGGGAAGTTAAATGGCGTAATACCCGCCACCACACCTAGCGGTTGAAACTCACTCCAAGAATCTATGTTTGGGCCAACATTTTTACTGTATTCACCTTTTAACAATTCTGGTGCGCCGCAAGCATATTCAACGTTTTCAATACCACGCTGCAATTCGCCTGCTGCGTCATGGCAAATTTTCCCATGTTCAGCGCCAATTAACTCGCAAATTTTATCTGCGTGCTTTTCTAATAACGCTTTGTAGTTAAACATCACGCGAGCGCGTTTCAATGGCGGAGTATTTCGCCATTCAGGATAAGCCGCCTGAGCAACTGCAATGGCTTCCTCTACTGTTTCTTTCGAGGCAATAGCGACTTTTTTAGAAACCAGACCTGTAGCTGGATTAAATACATCTTGAGTGCGTGCTGCCTCTTGTGACAACTTACCGCCAACCAAATGTCCGATAATTTCCATGAAAAACTCCAAAGTTTTTAAACTAAAACATTTCTATTAACGCTTTTCTTCAAAGAGAGAAGCTGTCTATATTGACTCCACTATGCCAGAGTAATAGATTATAAAAAGTCTATTTCATTAACTCTTACTTAATCTTTTAGTTAACTAAACATCATCCAAATGATGTAATTCAAACAGCAAAAGGCAACGCCATGAAAAAGTTTAATAGCCAAGTCAGTGACGCCGACCTCAGAATTTTAAGAATCTTTAAAATTGTCGTTGAATCTGGCGGCTTCTCTGCCGCCGAAGTAGAACTCAACATTAGCCGAGCTGCCATTAGCATTGCCATTTCTGATTTGGAAACACGATTAGGATTCCGTCTTTGCCAGAGAGGGAGATCTGGATTTTCTCTCACGAATGAAGGTAGCCAAGTTTATGAACATACTCTGCAGCTATTATCATCCATTGAAGATTTTCGCACTCACATCAATGCATTACATCAGCATTTGAAAGGCGAATTAAACATAGGTATCACAGATAATTTAGTGACTTTGCCTCACACACGAATTACCAAAGCCTTGGCTGGACTTAAAGACAAAGGCCCTCAGGTCACAGTGAATATTAGGATGATTCCACCAAACGACGTGGAAAGAGGTGTTTTGGATGGCACACTGCATATCGGCATAGTGCCTGATTTGAAAATCCTCAGTGGACTAGACTACAGCCACCTTTATCAAGAAGAATCCAAGCTCTATTGCAGTGACACTCACCCACTTTTCACCGTGGACGACAAACAACTGTCCAAAGCAAAACTCAAAGGCTTTGATGCAGTGTTGCCTGCTTATGCACAAACGCCAGAAATCAAAACACAGCACCAACCGCTCACCGCCAGCGCAACAGCAACAGCAACAGACCGAGAAGGCATCGCCTTTCTCATTCTAACGGGGCGTTACATTGGCTTTTTGCCAGACCACGTTGCAGAGCGCTGGATTCGTGATGGCCGCATGCGCGCCATTTTGCCAACACAATGCCATTATGTAACACAATTTTCTTCAATCACTCGAAAAGGCGCACGCTCGAATTTGGTTTTAGAAACCTTCCTAGAAGAACTTGCAAAGACTCAATAGTATTCCTGATTGTTTGTTATTATAAACTCACTATATAATTCTTTCTTCAATTCATGAACATATGGAATCCCTAGTGTCTGACATAGCAGCTCCTAATTTATCTAACTTGTTCGATGATTTACCTAACGTACCACAACCTATTTACGCCAAACTAAAGCAAGCTATTTCGTTAAAAATTTCATCTGGTGAATGGCAAACAAATCAGCGAGTTCCTTCAGAAGCAGATGTGGTTAAAGCATTAGGTGTAAGTCGTATGACTGTAAATCGTGCATTACGTGAGTTAACCGCTGAGGGCTTATTAGTCAGACATCAAGGTTTAGGTACATTTGTAGCAGAAAAAAAAGCACATTCTGCACTTTTTGAGGTTCATAACATAGCAGAAGAAGTCGCAGCACGAGGCCATGTACATCGCTCAGAATTATTAATACTAGAATCTACTAAAGCCTCAATGGAAGAAGCTATGACACTTGGTATTCGCACTAATCATGGTATTTTTCGTTCTATTGTTTTGCACTTTGAAAATGATTTACCGATTCAAATAGAAGAAAGAATTGTCAATGCAACATTAGTCCCCGAATACGATAAACAAAATTTTGTTAAGCACACACCTTATGAGTACCTCACAAGTATTGCACCAATGACAGAAGGGGAGCATTTAGTGGAAGCTATCTTGCCTAATGCTATTGAATGCGAACGTTTACAAGTCAAGGCTTCCGAACCTTGTTTGCAAATAAAACGACGTACTTGGTCGGGTGATGAGATTGTCACCGCCGCTCGCTTATTACATCCCGGTTCACGCTTCCAACTATTTGGACATTTTGGTCGTTAATTCGATTATTCAAGCGCATGTTTTAGACACACCACTTTAATGTTTAATTTTGGTGCAAAGAGCTCTTTTAAGTGCATTAAAAGGGCTTTTTTTATCTCTTCTTTTAGCTTCCCCTTCCTTTTTTCCATTTAATCCACGGCTCAAAACTAAGAAAGGTATTGGCATATGATTTGCTTGTATATACATGTTACTACAAATTGTCATATAAAATATTTTATTGATGCATTTAATGGTATTGGGTGTGAAGTAGCTGAAATACCGAGAACTTATAATTAACCAAAAACGCAATCATGAGGAACGATCAAATGAAAATAGTGAGCAAAATAAAATATGCTGCGATAGGGCTGGCTCTAACAACAGGAGCAAATGCCAGTTTTGCTAATGATTGGTGTGATTCAGGTAAAGCAGTAAAGTTTGCTGGGTTGAATTGGGAAAGCGGTATGCTACTCACTGAGCTAATGCAAACCGTTTTAAAAGAAGGTTATGGATGTGAAGTAGAAAGCTTACCAGGCAATTCTATCTCTATGGAAAACGCTCTTAGCAGTAATGATATTCAAGTTTTTGCTGAAGAGTGGGTCGGCAGAAGTGAAGTATGGAATAAAGCTGAAGCAGCAGGAAAAGTAGTGGGTGTTGGCGCTCCAGTAATTGGTGCAATAGAAGGCTGGTATGTACCACGTTTTGTTGTTGAAGGAGACGCCGCTAGGGGCATTAAAGCGGTCGCACCAGGTCTGAAAAATATTTCAGACCTTCCGCAATACTCTGCTATTTTCCGCGATCAAGAAGAACCATCTAAAGGACGTTTTTATAACTGTCCAGCGGGTTGGACATGTGAAACTGAAAATACAAAAATGTTAAAAGATTACGGTTTAGAAAGCAGCTATACAAACTTCCGTACCGGCACAGGTCCAGCGTTGGATGCGGCGGTGTTATCTAGCTACAAACGTAAAGAACCTATTTTATTCTATTACTGGTCACCTACAGCCCTTTTAGGGCGTGTTGATGTTATCAAATTAGAGGAAAAACCGGGCGTAGATAAAAGCGTTTCCATTCAAGTTGGACTGTCTAAAACTTTCCACGATGAAGCCCCTGAGCTTGTAAGTGTGTTGTCTAAAGTAAATATCCCTATTGATTTATTAAATACTTACTTAGCACGCATGAGTACAGAGAATATTAATGCTCCTGACTTGGCTAAAACTTTCCTAAAAGAAAAACCTGAAATTTGGAAATCATGGGTAAGTACTAGCGCTGCACAAAATATCCAAAGCAGCCTTTAATCATGACGCCTTCTCTTTAGCGTAAGAAAGAGAAGGCGCATTTTTTAAATAAAAATTAGGTACTGATATGTTTCCACAAAACTTTACTTTTACGACAGCCAATTGGGTTAACTCTTGGGTTGATAGTCTTGTCACCAATTATGGTGATGTCTTTCGATATATTTCTGATTTCCTTTTAATTTTTATTGTCAATCTTGAGAAATTTCTCCGTTTTGTCCCATGGTGGCTAATGCTTTTGTTTGTGGCATTAATTGCTTTTCATGCGACTAGAAAAGTTATCCCTACGCTAGTAATCACAGGATTACTTTTTTTGGTTGGCGCGGTAGGTTTGTGGGACAAACTTATGCAGACGCTGGCGCTGATGCTAATTGCGACTTTCATATCAGTGTTAGTCGGCATTCCAATGGGAATATTATCTGCTCGCAGTGATAGGCTGCGAAAAGTACTGATGCCGATGCTCGACATCATGCAAACCATGCCAAGTTTTGTCTATTTGATTCCCGTACTTATGCTATTTGGTTTAGGGAAAGTTCCAGCCATTTTTGCAACCGTTATTTATGCCGCTCCTCCTTTGATACGACTAACAGACCTTGGGATTCGCCAAGTCGATAAAGAGGTCATAGAAGCCGTACATTCTTTTGGTGTGACACGTTCTCAATTACTTTTTGGAGTGCAGTTGCCTTTATCTTTGCCGAGTATCATGGCGGGGATCAACCAAACGACGATGATGGCGCTATCTATGGTGGTTATTGCTTCTATGATTGGGGCTCGAGGGTTAGGTGAAGACGTACTTATTGGTATTCAAACATTGAATGTAGGGCGCGGCCTCGAAGCTGGGTTAGCCATTGTTATTTTAGCAGTAGTATTTGACCGAATTACTCAAGCCTACGGCAAAACAAAATACGGAGAATAAGCATGGCCTCTTCAAAAGAAAAAATTGTAATAGAAAATGTCTTCAAAGTATTTGGAGACAACCTTCCTGCGGCTATCAAACTCATTGAAAATTCTGAATCAAAAAATGATATTTTAGCTAAAACAGGCTGTGTTGTAGGTGTAAATGACATTTCACTTAGCATTAAGTCTGGAGAGATCTTTGTCATTATGGGCTTGTCTGGCTCTGGCAAATCCACATTAGTACGTCACTTTAATCGCTTAATAGATCCTACCAGCGGCCAAATCTACGTAGATGGCGAGGACATACTTCAATATGATTCAAACCAGCTACGTCAATTCCGCCGTAAGAAAATAAGTATGGTGTTCCAAAGCTTTGGGTTATTACCTCATAAAACCGTACTGGAGAATGTGGCTTATACCCTCAAAGTTCGTGGCGAAAGTAAAGCCTTTCAAGAAGAGAAAGCCAATTATTGGATAGAGACAGTGGGATTAAAAGGCTATGAATCTCGTTATCCGTCTCAACTATCTGGTGGTATGCGCCAGCGTGTCGGCTTAGCCCGCGCCCTAGCAGCAGATACCGATATTATTTTGATGGATGAAGCTTTTAGCGCCTTAGACCCACTGATTCGCACCGAAATGCAAGATCAGCTTCTAACATTGCAAAGCACACTTAATAAAACAATAGTCTTTATTACTCATGATTTAGACGAAGCGCTTCGTATCGGAAATCGTATTGCTATCATGAAAGATGGGCAGCTTATACAAGTAGGTACGCCTCATGATATTTTGAACAATCCAGCAGATGAGTACGTTGATCGCTTTGTTCAACGCCGTGCGGCCATCGTATAGAACATGAGTAAAATACATAATGCGTAGTTATGAAAAAGTAATCATTGATGAACAAGAAGTTTGCTGGCAAGACGTTGTGCAAGTTGCCCGCTATGGTGCGTTGCTAGAGCTATCAGACTCTGTCTGGGAGAAAATCGATAATGCGCAAAAAATTGTTCAAGGCATTGTCGAAAGTGGCGAAAATGCGTATGGCATTAACACCGGTTTAGGCTCACTTTGTGATGTCAGTTTGACGGCTGAACAGCTTAGCAAATTGTCACGCAACACCGTGCTTAGTCACGCATGTGGCGTTGGCCCAATACTGCCTGATGAGCAATGCCGAGCCATTATGTGTGCGGCTGTTGTCAACTACAGTAAAGGAAAATCAGGCATTCATCGGAATGTAGTTAAAGGGTTATTGGATTGTCTGAATCGCGGCATAACGCCTCAAGTTCCGAGTCAAGGTTCCGTAGGCTACTTAACTCATATGGCGCATATTGGTGTTTGCTTGCTAGGCATTGGAAACGTTTCTTACCAAGGCAAAGTAATATCAACATCCGACGCTTTTTTGGCTGAAAAATTAGAGCCAATAACCTTAGGAGCGAAAGACGGCTTAAGTTTGGTAAACGGTACGCCATGCATGACGGGGTTGTCCTGTCTTGCACTAGACGATACATGGCGTTTAAGCAAATGGGCGGATGTTATCAGCGCTTTAAGCTTTGAAGCTTTAAAAGGCCAACAAGATGCATTAGATCCAGAGGTTTTATTATTAAAGCCTTATGAAGGTGTACAAATAGTTGGTCACAATTTACGCAGTCTGCTCAATGGCAGTAAAAACTTAATAGAACATCAAGGCATTCACACCCAAGATGCATTAAGTATTCGTGCGATCCCTCAAGTTCATGGTGCCGTCAGAGATCAGCTTAAACACGCGGCAATGCAAGTCAATACAGAACTGAATTCAGCAACTGATAATCCTTTAATTCTTGGTACACCCGATAACTATCGTGTGGTTTCTCAAGCAAACCCCCATGGTGAAAGTGTCGCAATGGCGGCAGATTTGATGTCCATCAGTATTGCAGAACTCGGAGGTATTTCTGAGCGCCGTTTGGATCGCCTGATAAATCCATTAGTCAGTGGTTTACCTGCTTATTTGGTTTCTGAACCGGGTGCAAACTCCGGAATGATGATTGTCCAATATGTGGTCGCCTCTTTATGCTCGGAGAACAAACGTTTCTCTATACCGGCCGTAACAGATAACTATGTGACCTCGGCATTGCAGGAGGACCATTTAAGTATGGGAACGACAGCCGCACTTAAGTTATTAAATATACTAGAAAATACCAACAAAATTTTGGCAGTCGAATACCTTTGTGCCGCTCAAGCTTGTGAGTTCATTGATCCTAGCAGTATGGGGAAAGGGTCTTTAAAAGCGTGGCAGCTGATCCGTCAAAGCATTTCGTCTTACAATGAGGACCGTTGGCTAGCACCGGAAATTGAGAAAAGCAGTGCGTTAATCCGCGACAATGCCTTACTAACAACGCATTTCTCAGACATTCAGTAAAACCTCAAAATAGCGCATCTAAAAAGAACCCCTTTAGTTAAAAATAACTAAAGGGGTTAATGGGAGTGCTAGGTAGCAGCGTGGCTTAATCGTTATGCTATTTTTATGAGTACTCTACTGTTATGAGTGCGCCACTTCCTTGAACCAAACAAAACCTTGCTGTCTGCTTGATAACTAAAGTACTGTTGGCTGGCAAGGTTATAATCTGGCTCTCATCCAGTTTGGCCTCGCAGGCTTGATTTGCATAAAAGCTGCTAAACGCATTTTCTTCGCTTATTGCTATTTCGCAAATTGAGTGGCTTGAAGAAGAATCCAAAGAATCGTTAATACAGGCAATCACATTCGCCTTTGTATCCGTTTCTCGAACCATGATATTTAAATCTTCAATCGCACTGTTGTGCAGGGTTGCATGGGTTTCATCGCCACCAAAGAAGCTTGCCATGTCTAATCTTGCACCCAATACAGAGTCCGGTTGAGACTGGTGAGCTAATGTCATGCCATCACCTGATAGCAATACCAAGGTGCGATGCAAACCACTGAAATCTGAAAATATACCATCTTCGACAACCGATGCTTGACTGATACGAAAACGCAGACCGTCAGCGTCTTCCGCACGATAAATTTCTAAGGTTTCTCCAAGGCCATTTTTCCAAGGCATGCGCTTGTATTCATCTTGCAATATCACCTGATAGCACGATTGAGAATTAAGCGTCATACATCACCTTTTTGATCACTCGAATAAACGCCTGACGACTGTTTTCTTCTTCTATATGGTGGAAGTTATTAATGACGTGTTTACCTGCAACAAAAACATCTCTAACAAGGTTTTCGTTGCAAGCGAATAGCCAGCGATTGAGAACATCTTGTGTCTGGCTAGCGCCGATCAATGGATGGCTATCATCTAACACCATAAAGTCAGCACGATTACCAACGGCCAAGCCGAATGACACACCACAAGCTTGATTACCACCCAATAACGCTTGCTGATAAAGATTATCACCAACACTGGTTTGCTCAGGGCGATATAAACGATTACGTTGTTGATCTCTAAGGCGTTGGCCGTATTCCAATGTGCGCAGTTCTTCAACGATCGACAAGCTAACATGGCTGTCTGAACCAACCCCCCAGCGACCGTTGGCTTTTTCAAACTCGACTGCAGGAAAAATACCATCACCTAAGTTCGCTTCTGTCGTCGGACATAGTCCAGCAACCGCTTGGCTCGACGCAATAGCATTCAACTCATTCTTATCGAGATGAGTCGCGTGCACCAAGCACCATCTATCGGTTAAGCCAATTTCATTGTGCAACCACTCAATTGGGCGCTGACCACTCCAAGCAAGGCAGTCTTGTACTTCTTTTTGTTGTTCAGCGATATGAATATGAATGGGCATAGACGTACTTAAATTAGCCAATACAGTGTCTATTTGTGGCTTAGTAACTGCTCGCAGAGAATGGAAGCAAATACCCAGTTTGTGCAGTGAATGGTCTTGTAAGGCTTCTGCACACTCTTGATGAAGCGATAGATAAGAATCAGTAGAGTTAATAAAACGTGCTTGGCCTGCATTAGGTGCTTGCCCACCAAAGCCAGAATGAGAATACAAAACAGGCAATAATGTTAAACCGATACCAGATGCGTTGGCTGCCGCGATTAGCTGGTTTGACATCTCACTCAACTGATCATACTGCTGACCACCAATATTGTGATGCAAATAATGAAATTCGCCCACTTGTGTATAACCTGCTTTAAGCATGTCGATATAAAGCTGCTTAGCAATTATTTGCGCATCGTCTGGTGTGAGCTTCTGTACTATTTTATACATCAAATCACGCCAACTCCAAAAGCTGTCGTTCGGATTCAAACTGACTTCTGCCGCGCCCGCCATGACTCGTTGAAAGGCATGGGAGTGAAGATTGGCTAAACTCGGTAATGTCGGACCAGACAGAATAATACTGTCTTGAAGAGGCAATTGATCCGTTTGAACATCCGTAAATAAGCCATTGCGAACGGTAATTAATACATTGCTCGCCCAGCCAGAAGGCAAAAGTGCGGCAGGAGAAAAATAGGTTTGCTGTGTTTGAAAGTCTGCTAGTTGAGTCATTAAAGGAGGCGCCCTAAGAATACATAGATGGAAACAGTGTAATGCAATTTTGAATGTATATACAAATTTTATTTTTCTAGTCAGAAAAAACTTGAAATAAGAGGTTTTTGATTTTATCTTACTCAAATAGTTGTATATACATTTAACTAATTAAATGAAAAGCATTGAAGCAAACCGTATTCTTTAGGAGATTCAAATGGCAAAGCAAACCATCGATCAAAAACGTTTTCGTGCTGGTGAAGTCAGAGCGGCGACAGGCACTAAATTATCTGCAAAATCTTGGTTTACAGAAGCACCAATGCGCATGTTAATGAACAACCTAGACCCAGACGTAGCGGAAAACCCTGAAGAGTTAGTGGTTTATGGCGGTATTGGTCGTGCGGCACGTGATTGGGAAAGCTACGATAAGATCGTTGAATCACTTAAAGAATTGGAAGAAGACGAAACCTTGTTGGTTCAATCTGGCAAACCTGTTGGCGTATTTAAAACTCACAGCAATGCACCTCGCGTATTAATTGCTAACTCTAACCTAGTGCCACATTGGGCGAACTGGGAGCATTTCAACGAGTTGGACGCAAAAGGTTTGGCAATGTACGGCCAAATGACCGCGGGTTCTTGGATCTACATTGGCAGCCAAGGTATTGTCCAAGGGACTTATGAAACTTTCGTTGAAGCTGGTCGCCAACATTACAATGGCAACTTAACAGGTCGTTGGGTGTTAACGGCTGGTTTAGGCGGCATGGGCGGTGCGCAACCTTTAGCGGCGACGTTAGCAGGCGCCTGTTCATTGAATATTGAATGCCAACAAAGCCGTATCGACTTCCGTCTTCGCACCCGTTACGTGGATGAGCAAGCCGCTGATTTGGACGATGCGTTAGCACGTATCAAAAAGTACACAGAGGAAGGCAAAGCCGTATCGATTGCGCTTTGTGGCAACGCCGCTGACATCTTACCTGAAATGGTAAAACGCGGTGTTCGTCCTGATATGGTGACAGACCAAACGTCAGCACACGATCCATTAAATGGTTACTTGCCATCTGGTATGAGCTGGGAAGAATACCGTGAAAAATCACAAGCCCAACCGGCAAAAATCGTCACGGCAGCGAAAAAAACTATGGCGGTGCATGTTCAAGCTATGTTGGACTTCCAAAAGATGGGCATTCCTACTTTCGACTATGGCAACAATATTCGTCAAATGGCGATGGAAGAAGGCGTGGAAAATGCCTTTGATTTCCCAGGTTTCGTACCAGCGTATATTCGTCCATTGTTCTGTCGTGGTATTGGCCCATTCCGTTGGGCTGCGCTTTCTGGTGATCCAGAAGATATTTATAAAACCGACGCAAAAGTAAAAGAAGTGATCGCTGACGATGCACATCTTCATCATTGGTTAGACATGGCACGCGAGCGTATTCAGTTCCAAGGTTTGCCTGCACGTATTTGTTGGGTGGGTCTTGGCCAACGAGCCAAGCTTGGTCTTGCTTTTAACGAAATGGTTCGCAGTGGCGAATTGTCAGCACCGATTGTCATTGGTCGAGATCACCTAGATTCAGGGTCGGTTTCAAGCCCTAACCGTGAAACCGAAGGCATGCAAGATGGCTCTGATGCGGTATCGGATTGGCCATTATTGAACGCGCTATTAAACACAGCGTCTGGCGCGACTTGGGTGTCTTTGCATCATGGTGGCGGCGTTGGTATGGGCTTTTCTCAGCATTCCGGCATGGTGATTGTGTGCGATGGTAGTGATGATGCGGCAGAACGAATTGCCCGCGTATTAACGAATGACCCAGCGACAGGTGTCATGCGTCATGCTGATGCGGGTTATGACATTGCTATTGAATGCGCGAAAGAACAAGGCTTAAATTTGCCGATGATCACAGGTAAATAAATAGCATAAATACGCTATTGTGCATCACCTTCTGATATCAAATAGTGAAGACGTCATTAAAAGGCCTTCTGTGCAAAGGCCTTTTCGATTTTTAGAGAAAAGAGGTTTCCAATGACAGGCAATACACCACTTGTTTTAGACAGCTTATGGCTTGGTGCGAACGTGGCAACTATGAAAGATGGTCGCTATAACGCAATTGAAAAGGCGGCCATTGGCGTCTTCGGTGATCGTATTGCTTGGCTTGGGGAAGCGAAGAATCTTCCTGAATACCAAGCAGAGCAAGAGCATCATCTTGCTGGTGGTTGGATCACACCTGGATTAATAGATTGTCACACGCACCTTGTATTTGGTGGCAATCGCGCAGAAGAATTCGAACAACGACTAAACGGCGTGAGTTACCAAGACATCGCCAAGCAAGGAGGCGGTATTGCTTCCTCGGTCAAATCCACACGAGAAGCAAGCGAAGCTGAACTGGTGGAAAGTGCAACACGTCGTTTGAAAAGCCTGATGGCGGATGGCGTGACCACAGTGGAAATCAAATCCGGTTATGGTTTGTCCTTCGACAGCGAATTAAAAATGCTGCAGGTGGCAACTGAATTGGGTAATGAGCAGCCTGTGACAATCAAGCGCACCTGTTTGGCAGCGCATTCTATGCCGCCAGAATACGACGACAAAGACGCATATATTGATCACTTGTGTGACACGGTGTTGCCCAAAATCGCAGCACTTGGGGTCGCTGACACCGTAGACGCTTTTTGTGAAGGCATCGCTTTCAGTACTGAACAAGTGGCGCGTTATTTCAAAACCGCAACAAACCTTGGCTTACCTGTTAAAATCCACGCAGAGCAGCTTTCGCCTTTGGGCGGCACGCGCATGGCGTCGTCGTTTAAAGCTTTATCTGCGGATCACATTGAATTTATTGAAGAAGAAGATGTTCGCGCCATGGCTGAATCTGACACGGTTGCCGTGTTATTGCCCGGCGCGTTCTTTACATTGAAAGAAACCCAATGCCCGCCAATCGACTTACTGCGCCAACATGGCGTGAAAATGGCCATTGCGACGGACGCAAATCCGGGAACGTCTCCCGCTCTATCTTTGCGATTAATGATGAATATGAGTTGTACGCTATTTGGTTTAACACCAGAAGAAGCCTTAGCAGGCGCAACCATTCACGCTGCAAAAGCGCTTGGTATGAGTGACACACACGGCAGCTTGGAAATAGGTAAAATCGCAGATTTTGTCTGTTGGGACGTGGAAAGTCCGGGAGAACTTAGTTATTGGTTAGGTGGTAATCTAGTGAAAAATCGGATTCATATGGGTACAGAGCAACAAGGAGAGCAATCATGAAGCATCCATTAACCATGCCTGCATTTGAATTTACACAAGGCGATTCTCCTTTGTTGATCAGCATGCCTCATTCTGGTCTGGCGTTAACAGCAGAAGTAGAAGCCGGCTTATCAGCGCAAGCCAAAAAACTCCCAGACACGGATTGGTTTATTCCAGAGTTGTATGACTTTTTCTCATCATTGGATGTGAGTTGCGTTAAAGCCAATTACTCTCGCTACGTGATCGACTTGAATCGGCCGTACGACGACAAGCCTTTGTACACAACGAAAACCACAGGATTGTTCCCCGATATTCTTTTTGAAGACAGCCCAGTGTTTGACCAAGGCAAAGCCCCAAATGATAAGCATAAAGCCTTTTGCAAAGATGAGATTTGGAAGCCATATCACACGATAATTGAACAAGAATTGGCACGACTCAAAGCCAAATTTGGCTACGCCATTCTATTCGACGCTCACAGCATTGCTGCCCAAGTTCCGATGTTATTTGACGGTACTTTGCCAGACTTCAACTGGGGAACCAACCAAGGAGCGTCTTGTCACGAAAACATCGCTAACGCCGTCACACAAGTTGTGCAGCCATACTATACGCAAGTGGTAAACGGACGCTTCAAAGGCGGCTACATCACTCGCCAATACGGCCAACCAGACAACAACATCCACGCCATCCAACTGGAACTATCCCAAGCCACTTACTTAAACGAAAATATATTAAAAGATCATCGATATGAGTTAGATCTCCAAAAACTACCAGTTATAAAAGATCAGCTAAAAAACATCATCACATCGATTCTTCAAATTAGCTTATAAATATAAAGGCTAACTTTTATAAAACACACAGTTCCCCTCCTCTCATTTAAACATCAACAAATCCCATGCCCATCGATAGAGATATTCCTTCAAAGGAATATCTTTAATATATATTTAAAAATTCATATCGCTATTAAAGAGATATAAAATACTTTCATCTTACTATTTTTAAATAATTGACGGAGCAATGCATGAATCGCGTAACACGCATAAATATGATGGCTGGCGCAGCAATAACTCTAACGTTATTATTGGCTGGCTGTTCATCTGATGAAGCTGATGTAGCAACAGAAGACAAAGAAATCATTCGTCCAGTCAAACTCCTCACTATAAAGTCCACCGATGCAGTCAATATTCGTCGCTTCCCTGCTGAATTACAGGCAAGTGAAGAAGTAGACTTGGCTTTCCGTGTCGGCGGTCAAATTATCAAGTTAGATGCAACATCTGGACAACGGGTTAAAAAAGGCGATTTGTTGGCGACACTTGATCCAACTGACTTCCAATTACAAATTGAATTAGCGCAAGCAAATCAAAGTCTAGCTGAATCGCAGTTCAAACGAATTCAAACCATGCTAGAGCAAAATGCGACAACACGTTCTCAGTATGACTCTGCAAAAGCCACGCTAGACCAAGCGAATAACGCGCTTCAAACGGCAAAAAATCAACTTAAATACACCAAGGTTTACGCGCCATTTGATGGTGTTATCTCGTCTGTTGATACTGAAAACTTCCAATATGTCAGCGCGACACAAAAGCTGATGCATATTCAGAACATAGACAAGCTAGAAGTCGACTTCCAAATACCAGAAGGTTTGGTTGTAAGCATTCGCTCTACTCAATCTGACTACACTCCAAGAGTCGTTGTTGATGTGGCACCAGAAGACCTTCTGTTCGGATCTTACAAAGAGCATAAAACAACACCTGATCCAAATACCAAGGCGTACGATGTAACCTTAAACCTGATACGCAAAGGCAAAGGTATGTACACACTTTTACCAGGCATGACCGCCAACGTAGATATGGATTTGAACCAGCTATTAGGCGAAATAAAACATTACACTGTGCCTGTTGAAGCTGTGTTGCGTCACGAAAACACCACAACAGGGAAATCAGAAAGCGCGGTTTGGGTTTTCAATGAAAGTACGAATAAAGTTGAATCTCGCCCAGTGAAGCTCGGAGTTTTACAAGGTGATTCCATTGAGATCGTCGAAGGTATTAAAGAGAACGATCGCGTTGTAACCGCTGGCATTCACACTCTCACAGAGTCAATGCAAGTTCGTCCTTGGACACGTGAGAGAGGTCTATAATGGATATTGCAGCGTATTTTATGAAGCGTAAGGTTACCAGCTGGATGGTCACCTTGATCCTTCTGATTGGTGGTGCCTTGGCATTTACCAGTTTAGGACAATTAGAAGACCCTGAGTTTACCATCAAGGATGCCTTGATCATCACAACATATCCAGGCGCTTCACCAGAACAGGTGGAAGAAGAAGTCACCTATCCGATTGAAAGCGAGCTTCAAAATCTACCTTATGTGGACAAAATTACGTCCACATCAAAAGCGGGATATTCAAAAGTTCAATTAACGATCAAAGACACATACCGTGCCAAAGAGCTGAAACAAATTTGGGATGAAGTCCGCAAGAAAATCAGCGATATTTCTGGTGGTTTTCCAAGCGGTGTTAGCACGCCAACTGTGTACGACGACTTCGGTGATGTATACGGCGTTATGCTGGCTATTCATGGTGACGGCTACCCATACAAAGACTTGGAAAATTACGTTGATTTCATCAAGCGTGAACTGGTTTTGGTGGACGGCATTGCGAAAGTAAGTGTTGCTGGAGAACAAAGCGAACAGGTTACGATTGAGATTTCACGCTCTAAATTAGCCAATATGGGTATTACGTCTAGCGAATTGCAAACCCTATTAGCGAACCAAAACAGCGTATCCAATGCCGGCAGCGTCAAAGTAGGCAGCGAGTACGTTCGCATTAGTCCAACTGGCGAATTTAAAGACATTTCTGAATTAGAAAACCTCATCATAGGTGAGCCGATCGATGGCAACCTAATTCGCTTAAGTGACGTTGCAACAATCAAACGTGAATACTCTGACCCTCAAACACATATGGTAAACTTCAACGGTGAGAAGTCCTTGTTATTGGGTATCTCATTCTCTTCTGGTGTGAACGTAGTAAAAATTGGTGAACAACTAGAAAACCGCATTGAAGAGCTTAAATACCAACAGCCAGTTGGCATGGAAATGGATGCTATTTATTTCCAATCAAAAGAAGTGGATCGCTCCGTTTCTAATTTCTTGCTGAACCTAGTTGAAGCTGTCGGAATCGTTATTCTTGTGCTTTTGATTTTCATGGGTATCCGCTCTGGTATCTTGATCGGTCTTATCTTGTTGCTGACTATTCTTGGCACCTTTATCGTCATGGATTACTTCAGTATCAACCTACAAAGAATCTCACTAGGTGGTTTGATTATTGCTCTCGGGATGCTGGTCGATAACGCCATTGTGGTAACCGAAGGCATACTCATCGGTTTGCAGCGCGGTATGACAAAAGTTCAAGCTGCAAGCTCTGTAGTCAAACAAACAAAATGGCCTTTATTAGGCGCCACCGTCATCGCAATTATGGCCTTCGCACCAATAGGTTTGTCTCCAGACTCTGTAGGTGAATTTGTTGGCTCACTCTTTTATGTATTGCTCATTTCACTGTTCTTAAGCTGGATTACAGCCATAACACTAACGCCTTTCTTCTGCGATCTATTCTTCAAAGAATCCATTGCAAAAGCAGACAATGAAAACGAGCAAGAACAAGAGAAAGTTGATCCATACAAAGGCTTCATGTTCACAGGTTATAAGTGGTTGTTAGACAAGGCCATGCATTACCGCTGGCTCACTGTCATCGCATTGATTGGATGTTTGTTGACATCTGGTTGGGCTTTTCAGTTTGTGAAGCAAGCTTTCTTCCCGCCTTCTACAACGCCAATGTTTTACATGGATGTGCAGATGCCGGAAGGCACACATATTGACGATACTTACGCAAAAGTGTCGAAAATTGAGAAAGAGTTGCTGGAAGATGATCGTATTGAATACGTGACATCCACAACGGGACAAGGCGCATTGCGCTTCATGTTGACCTACAACGCAGAGCAGACAAACTCTAGTTATGCTCAATTTATTGTTCGCACAAAAAACGAAGAAGAGATTCCACAGTTGTTCGAGGAGCTTCACCTCAAAATGAAGGAAGACTACCCTGAGCTAGAAGTGAAATTACAGCGCCTTCAATTAGGGCCTTCAAGCGGTGCGAAAATTGAAGCTCGCATCAGTGGACCAGATCCTAAACTGTTGCGTCAGTTTAGCGCTCAAATCCAAGAGATTTACCGAGCAGACGGCGGCCTAGAAAGCATTAAAGACAATTGGCGTCAGCCAGTAAAAGTGCTTCGCCCTATCTTCAATGATGCTCAAGCACGCCGTTTAGGCATCAGTAAAACCGACTTAGATAATGTGTTGTTAACCAACTTCACCGGCTCTCGTATCGGCTTATATCGTGAAGGCACAGATTTGTTGCCTATCATGCAAACGGTTCCTGAGAACGAAAGATTGTCGATCGACCAAATTCGTGATTTGCAAATTTACAGTCCGTCTTCTGGCTCGTACGTAACGCTTTCAACCTTGGTGTCTGGATTTGAAACCACATGGGAAAATCCAATCATCGAACGTCTTGATCGTAAACGTACCATTACCGTAATGGCAGACCCTAACATTCTAGATGACGAAACGGCTATGGCTGTATTCAGCCGTATTCGTAACGATGTTGAAGCCATCGAGCTTCCACCAGGTTACAACTTAGAATGGGGTGGTGAATACGAAAGCAGCACAGACGCACAAGCGAATATTTTCAGTGCCTTGCCAATGGGTTACTTGTTTATGTTCATCATTACCGTGTTGCTGTTCAATTCGGTTCGTGTGCCTCTTACCATTTGGTTTTGTGTGCCTTTGGCCTTGATCGGTGTTTCTACGGGCTTGCTTGTGATGAACTCGGCGTTTAGCTTCATGGCATTGCTAGGCTTCTTGAGTTTATCGGGCATGACGGTGAAAAACGGTATCGTTTTGGCCGATCAAATTAACTACGAACTTGAACAAGGCACAGAGCGATACGAGGCGATTTTCAACTCAGCAGTGAGTCGTGTGCGCCCTGTTTGTATGGCTGCGGTCACAACTATTTTGGGTATGATCCCATTATTGTTTGACGCCTTCTTTGAAGGCATGGCCGTTGTTATTTCATTCGGCCTAGGGTTCGCAACCATTTTGACTTTGATTGCTGTCCCTGTGTTTTATGCACTCATGTTCCGAGTGAAATATCGCCCACATAATGAATTTGATTAGTCGATCTTGAAACATCGAAAAATCCGTCATGAATGAAGGGATCAAAGAGCTTTGACGCTATTTATGTCGAAGCTCTTTATTTACTCACAACACATTGAAAAATTCGCGCCATAGGAAAGCTTATGCAACTAGACGACATCTTAAAATTAGACATTAAGTTACTCGTCGCCTTTGCTACCATCATGGAAGAAGGCAGCGTATCGAGAGCCGCAGAGAAACTTGGCGTCACTCAACCTGCGCTCAGTAAAAGCTTGCAAAGATTAAGGGAGTTATTTAAAGACTCTCTTTTTACTCGTCAAGCCTATGGTTTAACGCCAACGGCACGAGCCTCTGAATTACACAGCTCAATACAACCTATTTTAAGCTCTCTCTCTGAGTTGATGAATCCAAACACCTTGGATTTAAAAAGCCTAGATCGCCGCTTTAAACTGCGAGTTGATGAAGGCGATTTAGAAAACTTTATTGAACCACTATTAACATCCATACAAGATGAAGCGCCTGGTGTAAGACTCGCTATCACCTCATGGGGCGATTCACAGTTTGAAGAGTTAATATCGGGTCATGTTGACCTTGGGATCATGAGGCTCAACGACACACCAGGGAACATTCGCAGTAAACTGGTTGGTCATATGGAAGCATGCATTGTTTTAGGTGAAGCTCACCCATTATTCCACCAAGATAAAGCCTCATTACAGGAATTGCTCGACCATAAAGTTGTAAAACCTCATTGGCGACATAACCACAAAAACTCATTTACAAGAACTGAGCAGAAACTAAGAGAAAAGGGTTATAAGCTTCAACCTACCTTAGAAACCGACAGTTTGATGGCCACTATGCAAGCCGTAAAGCAAGGAATGGCCTTGGTTACATCTCGGTCTATTGGTGATTTATTTCTGAAAATAATGTGTCCACAAGGCGCGATAACAAAAGTAAAAATTGTACCCGTGCCACAGGAAGTAATTGAATTGGATGAGAATAAAGGCCGCCTACCCATCCATATTTTATGGCATGAACGCTTTAATAATGATTTGGCTCACCGTTGGCTGAGAGAACAGATTATTCACTTTATGCGTGAATCACCGTGGATGCATCCACCAATTTAATCATCTTAACTGTCACAGGTCAGAGCTCTCATTCATAAACGACTCAGTTTTGACTACACAGCACCGCGTTCAGCTCTCACCCATTCAAAGCGTGGAATACTCTCTTGGTTGATAACAACGGATTCTTTAAACATGCTTAATGGTCTTGCCCACCAGCCACATTCACCGTACAAGGCTTGATAAATCACCAAGCTCTCTTCTGTTTCGCTGTGTTTTACTACTCGCTCAACCCAATATTCCGCACCTTTATAATGCTGATAAACGCCTTGCTTCATTTTCTAACTCTCTATACTTTTTAAAAATCGACTAAAAAAGCCATTATTCAGAAAAAACTGTCGCCAATTAGAAAGTTTTGCTCTTACGCCCTTTTTGTAACTCAGCAATAATGAACACATAACTAGCTAATTAACCGATTTCAGGATTTTCCTATGTATCTAGTACGTCCAGTTGACTTTGCAGACCTTCCCGCACTAGAGCGCCTTGCTCAACAAGCTGGTATCGGCATTACCAACTTCCCTGCAAACAGAGACAGACTGAACGATAAAATTGCGTCTTCTCGACGTTCCTTCCAAATGGACGTTGTTCAGCCGGGGGATGAATCCTACTTGTTTGTTCTGGTTGATACTAGTACAGATGAAATTGTTGGTTGTTGTGGCATAGACGCAATGGTCGGTATTGATACCCCTTTTTACAGTTACCGCATTGATGAAGTGGTTCATGCATCACCACAATTGCAAATTCACAACCGAATCCCAGCTCTATTTTTATGTCACGACTACAACGGCACCAGCCGTCTGATTGCTTTAGTAGTGGACAAAGCGCACCAAAACCAAACGGCTATGTCCTTGTTATCAAAAGTAAGGTTACTCTTTATCGCTCGTCATCCTGAGCGTTTTACAAAACGCATCTTTGTGGAATTGCGTGGCGAAAGCGACAAATATGGCTATTCAGCGTTTTGGGACGCTCTTGGAAAGCACTTTTTCTCCATGGACTTTCAAAAAGCGGACTATCTTTCAGGGGTGAGTAATAAACATTTTATTGCGGACTTAATGCCACGATACCCAATTTATGTGCCGACACTGCCGGAAAACGCTCAAGATGCGATTGGCGTCATCCACGAAAATTCTAGTCAAAGCGTGGACATATTATTAGACGAGGGGTTTGAGTTCCGCGGTTATGTAGACATTTTTGACGCAGGCCCAACCATTGAAGCACGAACAGAAAGCTTAAAAACCGTTGCCAATCAAAAAACAGGCAAGGCGTTAACTTTAACGGGTACGTCTAAAGGTCCAATGCACATCATCGCAGCAGGTCATTTAGAAAGTTTTAGAGCCACTGCGGCTTGCGCAGAATACCAAGCAGCAGGCTTAAGCTTAGAGGAAGAAACCCTAGATCATCTGGCCGTTTCATCGGGTCATCGCATCCAATGGGCGAAACTTTAAATACAATTTTTATGAGTTTTTGTGGCGTCACTTCAGTGAAAAACATCACAAAAAATTATCACAGCAGATTTACTGGATTTTAGAGGATTACCACCATGATGGTCATACGCCCAATTAACCAAAATGATCTGAAGTCGCTTTACCGACTTGCAGAACAAACCGGAATAGGTTTTACCTCTTTGGTCGCAGATGAAGCCATTTTACAAAAGAAAATCGATGGTGCTGTACGCTCTTTTTCTAAAGAAGAAGTAACATCGCCATCAGAAGAAGACTATTTAATGGTGCTAGAAGACTCTTCCACTGGCCAAGTTGTCGGTACTTGCGGCATATTGGCGACAGTCGGCTTAGAAGAACCTTTCTATAGCTACCATTTAGGCACAATCACCCACGCGTCTCGCGAGCTTGGCGTACATAACGCGATTCCAACTTTGATTCTGAACAACGACTTCACTGGCTGCAGTGAGATTTGCACCTTGTTTTTGGAAGAAAGCTATCGCCACTCTAAAAACGGACAACTACTGTCTAAAGCCCGCTTCATGTTTATGGCGCAGTTTCCTGAGCGCTTCACTGAAAAAGTGTTCGCGGAAATGCGAGGCGTGAGCGATGAAAACGGTGTATCGCCTTTATGGGAAAGCTTAGGTCGCCACTTCTTCTCTATCGACTTTGTCAAAGCAGACGAATTAACAACTCAGGGCAACAAGCAGTTCATCGCTGAATTAATGCCAAACAACCCAGTATACGTCAATCTATTGCCGAAAGAAGCTCGTAACGTGTTAGGTAAAGTTCACACCAATACCGTACCAGCACGTCGCCTTTTAGAACAAGAAGGTTTCCGCTACGAAAACTACGTGGACATTTTTGACGGCGGCCCAAGCCTAGAAGCCAGAGTGGAAGACATTCGTGCTGTACGAAACAGCCGTTTATGTTGCGTTGAAATAGGTGAACATACTGAATCCGAAGGAGGCAGCCATTATCTGGTTTCCAATACCAAGGTAACAGATTTTCGATGCATATTAGTTCAGCGTAATACATCGCCTGTAGAAGAAATAAAGTTAACTCAAGAAGAAGCAGACGCGCTTCAAGTCAAGGTGGAAGAAGCTGTTCGTGTAGTGGAGCTATCTCCAAACACAAGTCGCTAACATTCAACTATTACGGAAAGAAGCCTTTGTCGAACCTCAAAAAAACAAGGCTTCCATAAAGGGGTTATCATGAAACAGTTACATTATATTAATGGTCAATGGCTCGCAGGCGAAGGCAGTGCTTTTCACTCTATTGATCCATCAGATGCAAGCCAAGTATGGCAAGCCAATAGCGCCACCGTTCAACAAGTTGATTCAGCGATTAGTGCTGCACGAGATGCATTTCCAACATGGGCAAACCGCCCGCTTGAAGAACGCCTTGCCATCATTGATGCTTTTGCCACATTGGTAAAAGAAAACAGCGAAGCCATCGCCACAATCATCAGCCGAGAAACCGGCAAACCAATTTGGGAAACGCGTACCGAAGCGGCGGCCATGGTGGGTAAAGTGACCATTTCAAAGCAAGCTTACAACGAGCGAACGGGTGAAAAAACCACACAAATGCCTGGAGCAACCGCCCGTTTACGTCATCGTCCACACGGCGTTGTTGCTGTTTTTGGCCCTTACAATTTTCCAGGTCATCTGCCAAACGGTCACATTGTTCCCGCGCTTATTGCTGGTAACACTGTGGTGTTCAAGCCAAGCGAACAAGCACCAGCCACCTCGGATCTTATTATCCAGTTGTGGGAACAAGCAGGTTTACCAGCAGGTGTGCTTAACTTGGTTCAAGGAGAACGAGAAACAGGCGTGGCCTTAGCCAATCATCAAGGCATCGATGGACTATTCTTCACTGGCAGCCCACAAGTCGGTCACATATTACACAAAGACTTCGCAGGTCATCCGGGGAAAATTCTCGCCTTAGAAATGGGTGGCAACAACCCTCTTTTGGTGTCTGAAAAAATCGCAGATCAACGCGCGGCAGTGCATGAAATCATTCAATCTGCTTTTATTTCAGCGGGTCAGCGTTGCACTTGCGCACGACGTTTATTGTTACCTAAAGGTAAACTTGGTGATGCCGTTCTGGCCACTTTAGTCGCCGCAACCAAAGCATTGCGCATTGATCGATTCGACGCTGAAGAACAACCTTTCATGGGGCCAATTGTGTCAGCGCAAGCGGCAGATGGTTTAATGCAAGCCTATAAAAAGCTGATTGATCTCGGCGCTGACTCCCTCTTAGAAATGACTCGCGGCGAGGCAAACACAGGTTTTATCACACCGGCCATTATCGATGCGACGAATATACTGGACGATTTACCAGACCAAGAATACTTTGGCCCCTTGCTCACCGTGATTCGTTATGACTCATTGGATCACGCCATGGACATCGCCAACAACACGCAATTTGGTCTGTCCGCAGGTATTTTGTCTGACGACGCCGCGGAATATGAGTGGTTTTTACAACATAGCCGAGCAGGCATTATCAACTGGAACCGTCAAACCACAGGCGCAGCAAGCAGCGCACCCTTTGGTGGAACTGGCGCCAGCGGCAATCACAGAGCCAGTGCTTACTACGCCGCAGATTATTGTGCTTACCCAGTTTCCAGCATTGAAGCCGATAGCCTTTCCATGCCTGAAAAACTGGGCCATGGCTTAACTTTGTAATTTGAAAGCACTTAACAGCACTTAATAAAAAACAGAGAATCAAAGATGAACAAAGCGACAGAAGCCAATTTCGATGGTTTAGTGGGACCCACTCACAATTACAGCGGCCTTTCATTTGGTAATGTCGCGTCAGTAAACAACTCAGCACGTCCATCAAATCCGAAAGCCGCCGCCAAACAAGGCTTAGTCAAAATGAAAACCTTGGCCGACATGGGCTTTGTGCAAGGCGTGTTAGCACCTCATGAGCGTCCA
This sequence comes from Marinomonas sp. 5E14-1, assembly GCF_039939215.1. Lineage (NCBI taxonomy): Bacteria > Pseudomonadati > Pseudomonadota > Gammaproteobacteria > Oceanospirillales > Oceanospirillaceae > Marinomonas > Marinomonas sp. 5E14-1. The sequence continues at coordinate 272,179 of NZ_JBDXMW010000002.1, forward strand.
CACATTCCAACATTACGTAAACTTGGTTTCACAGGTTCCGACGCCAAAGTGCTCGAACAAGTGGCAAAACAGTCGCCTAAACTTTTGGCCTCAGTGAGTTCCGCTTCTTGCATGTGGACGGCCAACGCGGCTACCGTTTCGCCAAGCGGCGACACCAAAGACGATCGCGTGCATTTCACGCCAGCGAACTTAATCAATAAATTTCATCGCTCTATTGAACACGAAACCACAGGTGCCATCTTACAAGCCACGTTTAAAGACGACGCGCATTTTGCACATCATCACGCCTTGCCAAACGTCGATCACTTTGGTGACGAAGGCGCGGCAAACCACACACGTTTTTGCGATCAATATGGCGAACGAGGCATCGAATTCTTTGTCTATGGTATGGAAGCTTTTAACCAAAGTGCGCCACGCCCAAGCAAGTTTCCTGCGCGTCACACATTGGAAGCGTCTCAAGCCGTCGCTCGTGCACATGGTTTAGTGGATAACCATGTGGTTTATGCACAACAAAACCCAGACGTCATCGATGCGGGTGTTTTCCACAACGATGTGATTGCCGTTGGCAATCGCAACGCGCACTTTTACCATCAAGACGCTTTCCTTGATACGGCAAAAATGAAGCAGGATTTACTCACGGCTTGGGGCGACAGAGCCTCGCCATTCCATTTAATTGAAGTACCAAGCAACCGAATATCCATTGAAGATTGTGTGCAATCTTATCTCTTTAATAGCCAATTATTGAGCCGTGGCGACAACGACATGGTGCTTGTGGTGCCAGAAGAATGTGAAAACAACCAAGGCGTTTGGCGTTACTTAAAGGAATTGGTGGAAGGCCCTTCACCGATCAATGAGATCAAAATGTTTGACCTCAAACAAAGCATGAGCAACGGCGGCGGCCCAGCTTGCCTTCGATTACGAGTGGCTTTAACCGAAGCAGAGCATCAAGCAGTTAACCCTTTCACATTAATGAATGATGCGTTATTTGAGCAACTTACGAATTGGGTGGATAAACATTACCGAGACGAGCTGCACGAAGCCGACCTCGCCGACCCTCAACTCTTGATGGAAAGTCACACAGCATTGGATGAATTGACGCAGATATTGAAACTAGGCAGCGTGTACGAATTTCAACGATAAACCCAACGGTTCCTTTATATCGCCTAAAAGCACGAAACACGGCCTACATTGATTGTCTTTTGTAGGCCGTGATTGGTTTAGTATTAAACAATCCTTGATGACAGCTGTCTTGCGGCTTTTAACGCTTGTTGCCCGACCAGTCGCGGCACCATTGAAATCGCCTCCAATAATCCAATGGATGCGGCATTTATCAAGCCAAATTACTTGTCTACCAAAGAAGAAGTGATTCCGGGCAAAGACGCCGTATACGACGACACCATGATGACATATTACCGCGAAAACGCAGGATCGATTTATCATCTATGTGGCTCTTGTGCCATGGGCCCCAGCGCGAAAGACTCTGTGGTAGACAGCCAATTAAAAGTACACGGAATACGTAACCTGAGAGTAATCGATGCCTCTATTTTCCCAAACATCACGTCTGGCAATGTGAATGCGCCAACCATGATGGTGGCGGAAAAAGGGGCTGAGATGGTGAGAGAAGATCACGGCAAATAACTCAGCCGCTAAGCCTGTATTTCATTGCTCTACAAACAAAAATGCCTTCTTTAAGAAGGCGTTTTTTTAGAAATGTTCACCGTTTTCGTAGTAATCCTTACCCTTAATATCATGGAACAAAACGGTAATATCTTGACCGCTGTCTACTAAAGGTCGGAATAGCTCCTCAATCAAAGAAGCCACTTTTTGCTTTATTTCATCACCACGATCAAACCATAAAATATCGAAAAATGGATAAGCAGGAGAAGCGCCGCCCATGACAAGATAGGTCGTCGGTTGGTATTCAAGCGTAAAGTGAGAATTCGGCGTATCGGTTATTTCGGCCATGCTTTCAATGAGAATATCAGCAACTGATTCTAACTCGTCAAAAGACAGTCCACGAACACGTAAATGAGGCATAATAATCCTTAATCAATAGCGTTACATCGAGGTCATTCCTATTTCCCAATGACCAAAAAGCTTATCGTTTAAGGATGCACCATTTTTTAATATTCATCTACATAATCGAATGAACGGCTATTAATTACTTGGCCATCCAACACCACATCGACACTCCATGTACCATCAAACCCTGGCATCAGACGTTTGCTTGACCATACACGCCAGCGATCGCCACCAATCTCAAACGCCACATCTGCTTGGTCTTCACCGTCTAACTTCCAGCGATGAACAACTTGATTCCCAGACATTTCTCGCAAATCCGTAAAGAAGTACACACGTTGAATTTCACCGTACTCCACTTTTACAACATTACCGATATCATCAATAGGCTCACGATCGATAACCGCTGTCGAGAATTGAGCACGAGCAACGAAACCTTCAGCCAAGACAGGCGCAGCAATCGCAAAGGATAACATGCCAGTAAGGAGAACTCGGGTTAGCACTTTGACCATAATTAAATCCTTAGTGTCTTGAGATAGGAGCAATAAAAAATAAACGACTCAAAAAAGCATTTTGAATCGTTTATTTTACAAAAGTATTTATGACAAGTTAGCTGAAAACAGCGTAAATAAAATGAGAAATTTGTGTTATTTTGCAAATTCTTCCACTTTATTTGATATAAGCCATTAAAAGCCTATCAAGAAAAGAGACTACTTACCTTGGCGGTCAGCAAGTGGCGTAGAAAAAGTGTATTCCATATCCCAAGGGAAGCGAATCCACGTATCTTGGCTTACTTCTGTAATAAAAGTATCCACTAAAGGCTTACCTGCAGGCTTTGCATAAATCGTTGCAAAGTGTGCTTTTGGCAGCATTTCACGAACTTTTTCCGCTGTGCGTCCAGTATCAACAAGGTCGTCGATCAAAATAAAACCTTCGCCATCCCCTTCAACGCCTTTTAGTACGTTCAGGTCACCTTGCTTCATAGCGCCTTCGCCAGCTTCGCCTTCTTTGTAACTCACGACACAAATTGTATCAATCAGACGAATGTCCATTTCACGGCATAAAATAGCAGCAGGAACCAAGCCACCACGAGTAATTGCAATGATACCTTTCCATGGACCTTGTTCAAGCAAACGCCAAGACAAAGCACGTGCATTTCTATGTAACTCTTCCCATGATACAGGGAAATCTTTTGAATAAGGGGTCATCGAAGTTCCTAGGCTTTCGCACTATCAGTTTTTATGAGGCCGATTTTAAAGAAGTCATTTCTAAAAGTCCGATTTTAACGGCATAGGTAGGCCTGCCGCAACAAAAGTTACCCGATTGGTCAATTTAGCTAAAGATTGATTCATACTGCCCGCTTCATCAGCAAATCGCCTTGCCAAAGTGTTCATTGGCATAATGCCCAACCCGACTTCACTGGACACCAAAACCAAATCTCCTTGGAATGCTTCTACTACTTTCAATAAAGCCTGTTTCTCTTGCTCCAATCGTTCCTCATCTTCCAAACAAAGAAGATTCGTCAGCCACAAGGTAAAGCATTCCACAATGACAGCTTGGTCTGGAGAGTTCAGCGAGTTTAATACATCAGCAAGCGCCAGCGGCTCCTCAATTAAGCGCCATTCCGCAGGACGGTTTTCTTTGTGCAATTGCACCCGCTTTTCCATGTCGTCATCCCACGCTTGAGCTGTCGCCACATAACAAACTGGTTTACCAGATACAGCCACTTGCTTTTGAGCAAAAGCACTTTTCCCGCTGCGAACACCACCAAGTACTAAATGCTTCATGCCAGTTCTCCCCTCGTCATTCCAACGTTTGGACCTTGATTTTTCCCGCCCGTGCCTCTTAACAATTGAATAAGCGCTTTATCGAGCACAGGGATTTCCTCCATAGCCGGCAAGGCAACACGAATCCAACCTTCGCCAAGCCGGGTATGAATGCCGACCTGATGCAACATGTCGAACACTTGCTCCGCATATTCATGACTGTCTAACGTCCAAGTGATAAAAAGAGGGTTCAGTACACTGTCTTGAGAATCAAAGATCGTATTAAACTTAGGCATCACTCGCTCAATAAAAGCCGACTGACGATGTCTCAACGAATCAATGGCTTGCGTTTGCCATTCCACATCCGTAAAGGCCAAGCTGACTAAATGCAAACTCGGTGTCGCAACAGGCCAAGGTCCCATTAAGTTTTTCAGTATTGTTTGCCACTTATCCGCACAGAAAACAAAGCCAACACGAGCGCCAGCCAAACCAAAGAACTTGCCAACAGAACGCAACAAAAACAAGGATTCAGGCCATGATTCAACCGCATTCTGCGACAACAAACTACGCTCTGAACAAGGATCAATAAAGGCTTCATCGACGACCAAACTAGCACCCTGCTGTTCTGAATGTTGAATCACCGCAGACAAGGTATCGGCCTTTGCCCATTCGCCTGTTGGATTATTGGGTTGAATAATCACAGCCACAGCAAAATTTTCATCAAGCAAGGCGGCAATCGAATCGTAATAAGCCAATTCAAAACCCCATTTCCGCCAAACAAAAGCGTGCTCTTGATAACCGATTCTCGGCACAAAAACGATGTTACTTTTCAGCGAGCGACTCTCTTTGCTCTCTTTTATTAACAAAGGTAAGGCTTCAATAATATGCTGCGAACCAGCACCCAACGCCGTCGGTCGGCGGCCATAATAGTTCTCGGCGACATCCAATAAAGCGGTTTGATCTGGTAAAGACATCCAATGTTCCGGCTCTATGGTCGGAATGGGCCAAGGCTCACGGTTACAAGCAGAAGATAAATCCAGCCAATTTAAGGCTTGATTACCGACTTTACGCTGCCAATAAGCCAAATCTCCACCGTGCTTTGGTGGCGCTAAATTGAGTTTCGAAACCGCTTTTTCAGAAAGCTCTTTTTCAGTAGGAGTTAGACCAGAAGACATATTACCAATCCCCATAAATACACGCTTTTATCCACCAGCAAAATCGCCTCGTTTAAATGCCTTGGCTCAGGCTTCATGTGGTTTTCTGAGCTTTCATTGCCCTCCTCATAACCAAGAACGGGCCTCGTTTCTGTTTTACCAAAATACTGCGCTTCGCCACCAAGCAAAATCCCCAAAGCGCCCGCGCCTGCCGCCATGACAGGGCCAGCATTTGGGCTTTTCCAACGCGCAGACTCACGACGTGAACTGTAAATCGCTTTATGCCATTTGCCGCAAGCGGCGTAACTGTAAATAACCAATCGAGCTGGCACATAATTCAATACATCATCAAAACGCGCCGCAAACCAGCCAAAGTGCAAAAGCTCCGTCGTTTTATAGCCCCACATGGCGTCTAATGTATTCGCCAGTCGGTATAACAAAACACCCGGAGCGCCTAGAATAAGAAACCAAAATATCGGTGCAAAAATCGCATCGCTGCCATTTTCCAAAACGGATTCAATACCCGCCTTCGCCACATCCGATTCATCCAAGCTTTTGGTGTCTCGGCTAACAATATGACTAACGGCAAGGCGTGCTTCATCCAGTTTCTCTGTGGTAATTGGGGTTGTGGACAACGGCTGATAGATAGCTAACGCGTGTTCCCGCAGGCTTTGCCAACCAATGGCGAAATACAAAACAACCACAGACAAAACATGATCTAACCAATTGGGTAACAACCAAAACAAAACCAACAGAAGAATTAGCCAAGGCACCACAGCCAACAGCCAAGCCTGAACGCCAGACAAGCGTTGTGTCTGAGCAGTTTCGTCTAAAGGCAATTGCGTATATTGGCGACACAGATCCACCCAACGACCAAACCAAATAAGTGGATGCCAGCTTTTTGGCTCACCTAGCAAGCGGTCCAAGACCAAGGCTGCCACAAGAATTAAGCTGATGGTGGAAAACACCTCAAAGAAACCAGTAAAAATACTGTCTGAATTAGAAAGGATCATAAATATAAGTCGTTTTTTCACTTAACAAGACAAGAAGGTAAGGTAGAATTCTATCACCTTATTGATTTAAAGCGTGACGAACTGAATGCCAGCTTTTAGCTTAATGGTCCAAGGGACAACCTCGGACGCCGGAAAAAGTACCCTAGTAACCGCTTTGTGCCGTTTACTTGTTCGACGCGGTATCAAGGTCGCGCCTTTTAAGCCGCAAAACATGGCACTCAACAGCGCTGTCACAAACGACGGTAACGAAATTGGTCGCGCACAAGCCGTGCAAGCCTACGCCGCCGGTTTAGAAGCCCACGTAGACATGAACCCCATTCTGCTAAAACCAAATACAGACACAGGCGCGCAGGTCATTATTCAGGGCAAAGCCATTGGCAACATGAACGCCGTTGGTTATCACGAATACAAAACCGTCGCCAAAGACGCTGCGCTAGAATCCTATTATCGGCTTGCTGATCAATATGACGCCGTATTGATCGAAGGCGCTGGCAGCCCAGCCGAAATCAACTTGCGCGCTCGCGATATTGCCAATATGGGGTTTGCCGAAAGCGTTGACTGCCCTGTTATCATCATTGCCGACATAGACAAAGGCGGCGTGTTTGCTCACCTTGTCGGTACATTGGCATTGCTCAGCCAGAGTGAACAAGACCGCGTGATCGGCTTTGTCATCAATCGTTTTCGTGGCGACATTAGCTTGTTGCAATCCGGCTTAGATTGGCTCGAAGAGCGAACAGGCAAACCAGTTTTAGGGGTTTTGCCTTACTTAACTGGTTTTCATTTGGAGTCGGAAGACGCTGTCACTAAAAGCCCGATCAAAACAGAAACCAACACCAAGCTCAACATAGTGATTCCTATCATGCCGCGCACCAGCAACCACACAGATTGGGACGCGTTGCGCCTTCACCCAGATGTTCAAGTGACCTTGGTTGGCGCAAATGAAGCCATTCCACCAGCCGACTTGGTTATCTTGCCCGGCAGCAAAAGCGTACAAAGTGACCTCGCGTTCTTACGCGAACAAGGTTGGGAAGAATATTTGAACAAACACCTGAGATACGACGGAAAAGTCATCGGCATTTGTGGCGGATTCCAGATGCTTGGAGAGGTCTTATTAGACCCACTGGGACTGGAAAACAAAACCGCCAACACCAACGCCAAAGGCTTCGGCTTCATTCCCATGGAAACGGAATTAAAAGAAGAAAAACAACTCAGCCAACGCCAAGGAACACTAAATATCACTGCGAAAAATTGCCAAGTCACCGGCTATGAAATCCACTCTGGCGTATCGCGTTTTGCCGAAGAAGTCCGTCATTTCTCGACCCTTGAAAACGGCGAACAAGAAGGGTTTATCTCAACAGACAACAAGATCATTGGCACGTATCTTCATGGTGTTTTTGATCACCCAGAAGCCCTCACTGTATTGTTAGAATGGTCAGGCGTACAAGAAGCCAATCATTTTAATTACGACCAATTCCGCGACAGTGAAATCAACCGACTCGCCGACAGCGCCGAACAACACATGAAAATCGACGAACTGATAGAAGAATGCAAAAGGTTTCAGTCACGCCTTTACTGATTAATATAAAACTCTTTTTTAAACACAAAATGAGCTTCCACCATTCACATATTTAAAAACACATTAAAATATGAAGCACATTCAGAAATAAGATTTGTTATGAATATGAATCAGCTTGAAATGTCTTATTGAAAATACAGATTATTGGAAATAGTAATTTGAGGAATTTGGTGAATGTTATTGCTTCATATGTTCCTTACGCCATGCATTTGGAGTCACACCAACAACTCGGCGAAAAGCCGCTGAAAATTTACTTGGATTTGAATAGCCAATATTGATCGCCACGTCGGTGATATTTAAGTTACCTTGGCATAATAGGCGCTTAGCGTATTCCATTCTACGTAAGGTAAAATACACATAAGGTGTGTACCCAACGGTCATGGTAAATGAACGAGTAAAACTGCGGGTATCTTGTCCAACTAATGTGGCTAATTCAGCAATACTGACATCACTGCACACTTTACTTTCTATATATTCAAGTACTGTCTCAATATGTCTCTTGCTTAAAGAATAAACCGATTTTTTCGACATAGGCTTATATTCAGCATTACTCAAGTGTTTGAGAATCGCATTCAGACCATGTTCAAAAAAAGCACTTGATAGCCCATGTAATTCGGCATCACGCCATAATGCATTCATAACCGAACTAAGGTATACATCGTTATGCAATTGAGAGGCGGCTGGAATGAAATCTTCCGTTGTATATGTATGTTCTGTAAGAGAATTTAAAGCGCTCAAATTCACCGCAATACCCAGCATGTCTGTTCCAGGAAAAGAACCAAAAACCGACGTGTTTGGTAACGCCATCGTGAAAGTGCCTGGGCGTAATACACCTTCAAGTGATGGCCCTTCTCCAGACCGGTGTATTCTTCCAACCTTTGCAGTACACAGTGTTAGCATTAAAAAAGGTGCCGCCTCAAATTCACCTTCAAATGGGGAAAAACGTGCATGAGCAAGCATTGCCATGCCCTTCTGATCGGACACAGAAATAGAAGGTGTTGCCTCTAATTCAGCCATTCTGGCGTTAAAATCGTCAACTTCATTTGACCAACCATCAGACTCTTTTCTCTGCATATTAGTGATCTGAGACATCGTTTTATTATCCCCATTTTGGAGTATTTGCCTGCTATTGGAGTGGTTAGTAGCTAAAAATCGATGTTAATCTAATTGATAAACGTTATCAATTAGATTGTTTGGAGAAATAAATGATTCAACAGGAAACTCTGAAAAAGCTGTTCTTACCACTGGTGCTTATAAGTGAGATCGCCATGGCGAATGACAATACTGAAATTGTCAATTTAGACACTATCGTTGTTAGTGCGGAATTGCTCAACAAATCAGCAAAAGAGAGTGCGCAAAGTGTTGAAATATTTGATGAAGAAGCGCTTAAAAATCAAGCAGGTATAAACTCTGCTGAAGACGTTTTAAACGCAACTTCTAACGTCAATTTAGTCGAAGGTACAGGAACAGCCGCAACCGTGCGAGGCATAGACGGAACAGGTGCCGCACAAAATACTATTGCCATTTACGCAGGAAGTAGACAAAGGCTCAACTACGAAGTAGATGACAGACCTTTGTCTTTTAATGAAATCGTCTACAGTGACACTAATTTATTTGATGTAGAGAAAGTTGAAGTACTGCGTGGGCCCCAAAGTACATTATCTGGCCGAAATGCAATGGCAGGTACAATCAGCATCAAAACAAACGATCCAGTTTATGAAGATGAAACCATTTTGCGCGCCGCCGCTGGCAATTACGATACACAAGAACTGTCCGCCGTCGTTAACAGAGCCATTGGTGATGATGACACCATGGCGTATCGTTTGGCTGCAGACGTAAAAGAAAAAGACTCCACTGTTGAATACGGATCAACAGATAATGTAGATGATGTTAGTCGGTATGAAAGTGTAAACCTAAGAGGTAAATTACTGATAGAACCGGATTCAGAAGACAACAAACGATTACTTTTAGGAGTCTCTCATACGGATTATGCTGGACCACACTTAGAAACCGTAGCCGCTCCCTATGAAGACAGACAAGCCTTTACTTTTGATGGGCAAGCTTACCACAACACTATCGCCGACACGGTATCCTTGGATTATTCTCAAGATCTCACTTCTGACATGTACTTCCGATTAAATACCTCGCTAACAAACGCAGAGTTTATTCGAACAACGGCAGACAACTTTACCAATGTAGACATTGATACCACTGAAATAGTTTTAGAACCTCAGTTCTATTATGAAAATGAAACGTTAAATCTTGTCGCTGGTATTTATTACTACAATGCAGCGGAAGAAGAAGATACTGAATTATTCTCTACCAAATATCGCTACAACGACGATACAGAAGCACTTAGCGCTTATATTGAAGGGACGTTTGACTTATCAGACACTCTCATTCTATCAATGGGTGGGCGTCAAGAGAATGAATCAAGGCAACGTGATGGCGGCGTTTACAGTAATGGAGCAACAAGTAACGACTTTGATTACGATGAAAGTTATTCAGAGTTTCTACCTAAAATCGGCATCAATTGGCAGCAATCTGACAACATAAGCTGGGGAGCACAACTATCAAAAGGCTACAATGCTGGTGGAGCAGGCATCTATTTTGATAGCTCGTTTGCTGTTCAAGATTATGATTTTAAAGAAGAAACCTCTTGGACCTATGAAATCTATGGCCGACAGCAATTTTTGCAAGGCAAACTAAGCAGCACACAAAATCTATTCTATTCTCGCTATAAAGACTTACAACTCGCCTATAGTTCAACTGGCGATTTTGATAGCGACCTTTCGTATTTAATTGCCAATGTAGATAGAGCCAATACTTGGGGCTTTGAACAAGGCCTAACAGCAATACTCTCTGACGAATTTACTCTATCAGGCAGTTTAGGTTTTCTAAATACTGAGATTGTTGAGTTTTCTAGCGATACCAGTTTAGAAGGTAATGATCTTGCAATTGCTCCTTCCATTACCTCTAGCATCAACTTAGATTGGCACAAAGACCGTTGGACCGCCAACCTGAATCTACGCTATTCAGGTAGCTACTACACCTACCCAAATAATGCATCAGCATCAAAAACAGATTCGTACGTTGTCGCAAATGTACGGGCCACTTACCAAATGGGCAAAGCTGAATGGTTCGCTAGCGTAGACAACTTATTCGATGAAGACGCCATTATTTATCAACGTTCAACGTCAGCCGTATTGTTACAACCACGTACTTTCCTAGTGGGCGTGGAATACACACTTTAAACACGGGCACATTGAGCAAACATAGAGGCCGACTTTGGCTAATTTAACACAAGGCTTTTACGGAGACTTTTTATGAGTCTATTAATCCATGAAACCAAACACTGGCCTCTCATGCTTGCTATCGCTAAAGGTAAGCCGACTATAGAGCAGCATATGGCGTCATTAATCCAATGGGATAATTGGTTTGCCGATGAAAAAGACATTCATGTAATACGTTTTTTTGATGATGCAGATTCCCTTCATCCACCTTCAGGCGCTGGCAAAGTGACCAAGACATGGATGAACGAAGGCGCCGATCATAAATTCCGAACCTTTATAAAAAGCATGGTGATTGTTGTACCAGAAGACCAATATGAACGCATGAAAAACATGAGTATTACAAAAGTATTTGGCATTCCTGGTGGTATATTCCCTTCCATCTATGAGGCATTTGAATGGTTAACCAAGCAACCTGACACAGATGTTTTTAGCCATGATGATGCTTGGCGCAATGACATACAAGCAACAATCAATACGCACCTTTTAGAAGAGCAGACAAAGTAAAATCTAGCCATGCCATCACCTAAATTTAGAGGTAAAAAATGACAACATATAAACACTCTACTTGGTCGTTATTGTTTAGCTTATACGCAACACAATATGTAGGGATTAGCTTTTTACTGGTGGCATTGGTGGCTATTTTACGCAGTCAAGGCATGCCTTTAGAGAAATTGGGTATTGTTTATAGTCTGGGCATTTTTTGGGTGTTTAAATTTCTTTGGGCACCTTTGATTGACCGTTTTTCATGGCCTCGATTTGGTCATTATCGAGCTTGGCTACTGATTTTACAGGCCGCCATGATGATCAACTTAACTATACTAGGCTTTTACAACCTCTCAACCGACTTTGTATTAGTTATGTCTCTTTGCGCTACTTTTTCCTTTTTCTCTGCGACTCAAGATGTCGCGGTAGATGGCTTAGCTTGCCGCCTTCTTGATATCGACAGCCGCGGAGTGGGAAATGGCATACAGCAAGCGGGTACCATGTTTGGCAGCTTGGTGGGCAGTGGCCTAGTATTGGCGATTTACCCCACACTGGGATGGTTTGGCTGCATGCTGTTTATGGCCGGACTGACCAGTATCTCTTGGCTTCAACTACTTTGGTATAAAGAACCAACTGGAAAAATACGACCAATCATGGGTTATAAACGTTTATTGAGTTTTTGGCGGTACGTATCAAAACCATGGCTTGGTATTTTACTGTTGTATCCGATAGGCGGAGGTATGGCGTACGCCATCGTTAATCCTATGCTTGTCGATTTAGGCTGGTCTTTGAGTAGTATAGGAACGTCAATATACTTAGTTGCTACACCGTTTGGCATTATCTCGGCTATAATTTCAGGAAAGTACATTCAACTCGTTGGAAGACGCAAAGCCCTGCTTGGCTTAATGTCTGCGCAAGCCCTGTTTTTATTAGTGTTACTCATTCCTGCTTATGGTGTGAATGAGACACTCCCTGTATACGTATGCCTTATCACCTTTTTTATTTTCCATTCCCCGATACCTGCAGTGTTATATACCTTAATGATGGATCAAACAGATCCAAGTACACCAGCAACAGATTTTACTATTCAAGCCAGTACTCTCATGCTTATTGGAATCATCACATCTGGCGCAAGCACTGCATTGGCAGGTGCATTCGGCTACATTGCGGTTATTTGGATGGCATCTACGATGTGTGTTGTGGCGTTTATCACCGTATGGGTAGTGAAATCAATCGACTCGCCGACAGCGTCGAACAACACATGAAAATCGACAAACTAATAGAAGAATGCAAAAGGTTTCAATTGTAGAGTGGGAAAAAAAAACGAGAAACGAAGAAAGCCGACTCCTCAATAACCAACACCGCAGGCACAAGGTTGATTTTCAAATGCACAATGACGTGCACCATTTTCAATATAGTAATTTTTTACAATTGTCTATTAGAGAGGTTTACTGGCAATAGTGTAGACGTGCTTTTCAGGGTATTGATCCAGCTCAAGGTGCAAAATCGACAACCCATTGTCCATCAGTAATCGCATGTTTTCGTTAATACCAATAGAGCTATAGTAAAACGTATCTTTGTGCCATTGATCCGTATGCTCTCCTTCCGCGTTGCCAAACGTATAAATCAAGACGCCGCCTTTTTTTAAAAGTCGACACAGCTTTGATAGAACAGGTTTTTGCATCGCCAACGGCAAATGAAAAATACTGTCCCAAGCAACAATAAAGTCGAATGTCTCTTCCGTTTCCCATGCACAAATATCTTGGTGTACAAAGGTATGTTCTGGGTGATTGCGTCTCGCCAATTTAACCATTTCCTCCGACACATCAAGCCCTGTCACCGAGAAACCGTGATCTTGTAATATGCGGATAAATCTACCGCCCGCACCGCAGCCAACATCTAATGCTTTTGTACCGCCAGAAGCATACTCAATGGCTCGCTCGAATTGGCTCACGCCATAGGAAGACTGCTCGTGTCGATCGTGCCACCACTGAGCGATTTTGTCGTATTTCTCACCAAGTTTAGAGGGTTGCATTTTAACGCCTTAGTACACACTTCATTAAAACATTATGCTTTGCGGTCAAGCTGATTCTGTCTCATATAAAGAAACAATGGCAAGCCAAGAGAAACACCCACACTGAAAGTCGCAACCACAGGGAGCCATAAATTTGGCATCTCAAGGCGTTTGCCCTCAGCAAAAATGAAGAGAATTAACACAACGGCAGAAACGATGACATCCATGCCGAAGAAGCCACCAATTTTGGTTGAAAACAACTCTTGAAAGAAAAGAGACACATCGAGTCCATTGTCGACCACCCACGTTATGAATTGAGATAAGGCAACAGAGTTCCAAGAACACACAGTACTAAAAATACTACTTTGAGATTCATGAGGTAATTTCCTTATTTGGAGAACGCTTGCGGAGTCAAATTTCATGCGCTTGCTATACGTTTACTCGAAAAGAGGACGAAAGAAACTACGCTCGTAACTTAAAATACACATGGTATCTTCTGCATATTTAAATGCACTGATGCAGTCACTGTCTAACGCCAACCACAACTGCGTAGTAAGCTGGCGGAATTTTTGGAACAAAAAGTATGACAGGTTGCGGAGTCAGATTGATGGTTCTTGTTATACGAATTTGACACTATCGCCATGCCGCTTCTATTTTTTCACCACGTACGATCTGATAAATGGCTATGTTTTTCTCATTCAATAGTCTCACTACATCTGGTACACATTGGATAGGCATCGCTAGTTCATATCCAAACTCCAAGTGTATGATATTCTTTGAATGAGAATTACTAACAAACGATTCAATAATGCCGAGAGCAGTTCCCTCCCACTCCCCAACCTCAAAGTAGACTTTATACATGTCTTCGCTATAGTCGCTTGGTGTACCACTTTTCATCTCTAGTATCCTACTTTTTGTTTTATCTTTGATGGTTCGTTTTTAGCCATCATTCGTATAACGCCCACATAAACGGCAGCCGAAGCGAAGCGTAGGCTGTCCAGTGGAGGCCGCGCTTTTTGCGGCCGGAACGTGTTTGATGTGCTTGTTATACCTTTTACGCATTTGGAATTTTGACCAGTAAATCAGTCACACCAACCTCAACACCTGCTTGGCTAAGAAGAGTGGAAGCTTGCCCACGGTGGTGAGTTTGATGATTGAAAAAATGCTGAATAAGGTGACCAAAGTTTTTGTTAAACGGTTCTCCTTTGGTATTACTATACGACAGATTAGATGCCAATGCTTCGTCTGTAAGTTCATGTGCAAAATCTCGGATAACCTCATCCATTTTGATTCGCGCACTCTCAAGATTTTTAAATTCAGGGTAGAGAATGGCGTCCAAGGCTTTTGGTTTATTAAGAGCCCGAACGTAATCAAGAGTTTTCAATTTTGATGGGTGATCAGCAAATCGCTTAAGCCAGATTGTGTCTCCAACAAGAATGTGATTAAGCGTGCCGATGATTGACCCAAAAAATGCTCCTCGATCTTTAGATAGATCATCGGCGCTCAATTTGGATGCGACTAGATAGACGCTTTTATTCATCCACTGATTGTAATCTGCCATCAACTCAAAATTTGATTTTAGTGACATGACTTTCCTTTAGGTATAACGTTTTGCTAATAGGCAAATTACGTTGGCTATAATGTGCGAGGCACGAGCGCAGCCAACTGTTTTTTGTCCTTTTGAGCGACTTGTTATGTT